>NC_010830.1:300000-595000 GCF_000020565.1 Candidatus Amoebophilus asiaticus 5a2 | reverse complement strand
CGCATAAAGTTGCTGTAGGGCTGCATTGACTTTTGACATAGCCGTATCAATAGCAGCTATATCTTTAGCTTCATGAGCTTTTTTAAGCTCTTCTATTGCATCCTCAGCTGACTTCTTAGTATCTGCTGGAATTTTATCGCCTAACTCTTGTAACTGTTTTTGCGCTTGGAATATAGTTGCATCAGCCGTATTAAGCTTATCAACTTTTTCTCTTTCCTGCTTATCAGCTTCTGCGTTGGCTTCGGCTTCTTGCTTCATCTTTTTAATTTCTTCGTCTGTTAAACCAGAAGAAGCCTCAATACGAATTTTTTGCTCTTTGCCTGTTCCTTTATCTTTAGCAGAAACATTTAAAATACCATTGGCATCAATATCAAAAGTTACTTCTATTTGTGGTATACCTCTTGGAGCAGGTGGAATGCCATCTAAATGGAACTTACCAATGGTTCTGTTATCACGAGCCATAGCCCTTTCTCCTTGCAATACATGTATCTCTACAGAAGATTGGCTGTCAGCAGCTGTAGAAAACACTTCTGATTTTTTAGTAGGTATGGTTGTATTTGCTTCAATGAGTTTGGTATATACACCACCTAAGGTCTCGATGCCAAAAGAAAGTGGAATTACGTCTAGCAATAATACATCTTTTACTTCACCAGTAAGCACACCCCCTTGTATGGCAGCTCCTACTGCTACTACTTCATCTGGGTTTACACCTTTAGAAGGTTTTTTGTTAAAGAACTTTTCCACTTCTTCTTGTATCTTAGGTATTCGGGTAGAGCCTCCTACAAGAATCACTTCATCAATATCAGCCACAGTTAACCCTGCATCTTGCATTGCTTTTTTACAAGGCTCTAAGGTTCTTCTAACGAGGCCGTCCACCAATTGCTCAAATTGCGCTCTAGTTATTTTCTTTACTAAATGCTTAGGCACTCCGTCTATAGCTGTTATATAAGGCAAGTTGACTTCTGTGGTACTAGAGCCAGAAAGTTCTATTTTTGCTTTTTCTGCAGCTTCTTTTAATCTTTGCAGTGCTGTAGGATCTTTTCTTAAATCTACTGATTCTTCTTTTTTAAATTCTTCTGCCAACCAATCGATTAACTTTTGGTCGAAGTTATCTCCTCCCAAGTGTACATCTCCATTCGTAGATTTTACTTCAAAAACTCCATCGCCTAACTCAAGAATAGAAATATCAAAAGTACCACCACCTAGATCAAAGACAGCAATTTTCATATCTTGATTCTTCTTATCTAGCCCATATGCCAAGGCAGCAGCAGTTGGCTCATTGATAATACGTTTCACCTCTAATCCTGCTATCTGCCCAGCTTCTTTCGTAGCCTGTCGCTCTGCATCATTAAAATAGGCAGGGACAGTTATCACAGCCTCCTTTACTGTTGTTCCTAAGTAGTCTTCTGCTGTGGTTTTCATTTTTTGTAAAATCATAGCAGATATTTCTTGAGGTGTATAAGTTCTATCTCCTATTCTTACTCTTACTGTGTCATTGTTACCTTTTTCTAGTTGATAAGGTACTAGCTTAGATTCCTCAGCTATATCTGAATAGCGCTTACCCATAAACCGTTTGATAGAGCTTATAGTATTTTGAGGATTAATGATAGCTTGTCGTTTGGCAGCATCTCCCACTTTACGTTCACCCTGGCCCTCATTTAAAAAAGCAACTACCGACGGTGTTGTGCGTTTTCCCTCACTATTAGCTATCACAACAGGTTCATTCCCTTCCATAACAGCTACACATGAGTTAGTAGTTCCCAAGTCAATTCCTATTATTTTTCCCATGATTAGTTAATTTTTTGTTTTAACAATACAGTGCTTTTTTTATTTTAATTTTCTCTTACTGATACAATTCCGCAACTGTTATGCCAACGTTAGAATAGCAGCTAAATTGTTGCCATTATGGCATAAATCCCCTTCTATTAAGCTAGCAATGTCTAATCTATTTAATTTACAAATGGGATACTAGAGGCAAATTGCTGTTTGTGTATTTTGTATATAAGGAAGAATGTTACAATCTGTAGTAGCTTTAATAAGCTATATATTATTCAATACCATGTTGGGACTTTTAACAGAGGATTGGTAAAGTTTGAAAAAGGGAATAAAAGGTAAAGGTAAGTAATATAATAGAAGCTAAGCTATGCACTTAACATACCAACAACCAATCAAACAACCTGCTTCACTTTTAAAATATGTATATCCATCCAGCAATACACGCTCATTCTTTTACACAAGAAGTTTAGTTGATTTCTAGATTTACTTTATTCTTCCACCGATTATGTGACCAAAGCCATGTGGCAGGTTCTTGATAAATATCAGCTTCTAACCTTTGCATATAAGTTTGAGTAATTAGGAGATCAGGTGTATCAATAGGATGCTCGAAGAGCAATTCTGCTATTACAGTATAATAACCTCTTTTAATTTTTTTTATGTGCATATATACTATAGCATGGTTAAGCTTTTTAGCTAATTTTTCTAATCCTTGTGTTACATACGTAGGTTGATTTAAGAAATTCATTATAGATGCTTGCTGGGGATCAGGCGCTTGGTCAGCTAGTATAGCTGTTGCCTTAGGTATACTATCATAACTAAGCATTTTACGGAGCACCTGGTTTTGTTGTATAATGTCCCTTCCAAAACGTTTACGTATACGCCCTACCAAGCCATCAAAATAAGGATTAGAAAGTGTTTTATATATTACATATAGTTTGTAGTTAGTCTGTAATGCTACTGCACTACCCGCCCACTCCCAATTACCTTGGTGCCCAGTGAGGAGTAAAACATGCTTCCCCTTTTTATATAGTGACTCTAACACTTCTGGATTTTGTAGTGTGCACCTATGCAGCACCTGTGCACATGTTATTGTTAATCCTTTTATATGTTCTAGCAATAAATCACATAAATGTCTATAAAAGTCCTTTTGTAGCTTCTTACGCTCTATGGCTTCCTTTTCTGAAAACGCATTACTCAAGTTATTCCATACTATTTTCTTTCTATATCGCAGTAAGTAATAGATTAAATAGTAACATACATCCGACATTTTATATAGAATACTAAAGGGCAGGATGGCTACAATACATAACCATGGTAGCAGCAACCAAAATGTAAGTGCTTGCGTAATCCGTTTCATAGGTTTTATACTTTTGCTTTACGATTTTCAAAATATACTTCTACCTCTTCTCTTGTAAGTGTATTAAAAGTATATTCTTTGGTAAGTGCTCCCTTTCTACCCATATACACACCATATTGCATATTAGTAATATCAAGATGATGGTGTGCGTCTGGATTGATACTAAGCTTGACCCCTTTTTGTATGGCATAAGGTATCCAGCGCCAATCTAAATCTAATCGCCAAGGATTAGCATTAATCTCAATAATTACGCCATACGCTGCACATGCATCAATAACTGCTCGATAATCTATAGGATAACCTTCTCTTTTAAGTAAAAGGCGGCCTGTTGCATGACCTAATATGGTTGTAAATGGATTACTAATAGCTTTTATCAAGCGGTCTGTGGCTTTGTGTTGGTCCATATTTAGTCCCATATGAACAGAAGCAATTGTAAAATCAAACTGACTCAACACTTCATCAGGATAATCTAGATTACCATTTGGTAAGATATCCGATTCAATTCCTTTAAATATTTTAAAAGGAGCTAATTGTTGATTAAGTGTATCTATAGCATGATGTTGTTCTTGAACAGTATGTGGCCTGAGACCTCCTGCATAAGCAGCAGACTGGCTATGATCTGTTATACCTATATAGCTATAACCTAGCGCTTGGCAATAAGCTGCCATGTTTTCTAAGCTAGTTTGTCCATCACTATATTGGGTATGTACATGAAAGACACCTTTTAAATCTGTAGCTTCTATAAGAGCAGGAGTACCTGCTTGTATCCAAGCTTCTTCTGCTAACCCTTCTCTTAACTCAGGTGGCATATAAGGAAAGCCTGCCTGGCGATAACCTTCCACTTCACTGCTTATATAGGTAGCCTGGCTTATTGTTTTACCTAATGGCTGTCCTTCTGGAGTAGAAAGCAACAAGTGTTTTTCTGAACCTGTTTGTAAAATTAATTGTTTATAGAACTCAGTTGGTGTACAAAAAATTATAGAAAGTGGCATTCCATTGTCTACAAAATACCCACGCCATGATAAAGGACCAGAAGTCAATATATGTTGTTCGGCAGCTGTATAATTATTTAGCCATTCTACTACGTTTGCTACTTCAATAGCGCCTATCAAATATTCTACTGTAGTTATTACTTCTAACTTCCTACGCAGTTCACCTACGGCTGATATTAATAATCTAGGAAATACTGCTTTAAAAGCTAACTCGAATGCATCTACATAAGATAATGCGGATGCATAATGAAACTTATTGCTATACGACGCAGTTTGCACTAAGCCACTTAAGATAGCTGCTTGTGTTTTATCACCAAATCCTGATAGCTGTGCCACTCGGCCTGATTTACAAGCATCTTCTAATTCCTTCAGATCCTGAACGCCTAATTCTTGCCATAATGCCCTAACCTTTTTATGGCCTAATCCTGGAAGCTTTAACATATCCAATACACCTTGTGGTGTTTGTTCTATAAGCTCCTGCAACCGTTGCAGAGTGCCTGTATCTTGTATTTCTTGGATAAGTGCTACAAGACCTTTATTGATTCCTTGAAGTCCGCCTAACTCTTCCGGCTCCATTTCCATAACTTCTTTATCGACCTTTTCTAGAAAAAGTGCTGCATTTGCATAGTGCTTGGCCTGGAAAGGATTAGCCCCATGTAACGTTAATAAAGTGGCTGTTTTATTAAGCAAGCCTATAATTGATTTATTATCCAAGAATATTGATATTTTATTAAAAGTGATAGCAGTATACAAATTTAAATGGTATCGTACTAGTATGAGATTACCTTATTTTAGTACGCTTCATATTTTATTCAATAAGCGTTGAAATTGTTAACAAGTTACTAAGGCATCAAGCTGCTACTTATTTAACATTTAAGGATATTAATTGTTACAAAAAAGCATAAAAAATTAACTATTATTAATTATATGTTATTATATTATAGATAAGCAGTTATGTAGTATAGCTTAAAAAGCCATAAGTAATACAAAATTAGGAACCAAGTATATATTTATTTTAAGATTTGTACCATTCAGCCGAAAAATTATCTTTCTTAACCATTTTGACATGTATAAGTTTAAGAATACTACTTTGTATAAAAGTTTTAGGATATTGCTGTGTCTTGGCATATTACAAGGCTATTTTACTATAAGTGTTGCACAAGTATCAGCAGAAAGTGAAGAAACAACTATCAATTCTCCATTAGATAACTCAAAGAACGCTAGTAATATATCTTCTGAAGAACTTAGCACTAAGCCAGATTCAGCCCCATCTATAGATGCAGCCAACCTAGCCAATTACCTTAGTAGTGAGGAAACAGAGTTACTAGGCGCCTATATAGATACTACTTCCCCCACTCAATTCTTAGCTGGTCTCATCCAAGCTACAGGGGACGGGCAAACACAAGCCCGAAACACCGCCTTAGGGGTTATCCGTAAAGTATTGGCAGCAAATCCCACATGGGCCAATTCTAACTCCTTGGTATTAGTTACAGAGATATTTTCAAGTAGCGATAAATATACTGAAGCCACATCCATTTTTGATTTACTTACGCTGTTTATCGAAGCTAATTCAGACACCAGTAATGAAGTGTTAGCATTAGCTTTTAAGATGCTTAGTCTTCATACTAATGACAAAGAGCACGCCCTCACAGAGTCTATTACGGCATTATTCAGAAATCTGGTGGCTATATCACCAGACTGTATAAAAGATATACTAATCATAGCACAAGCAGATGCAGAAGATAGAAATAGAAATGAGCAAGTGCGTGTAGAAATATTAAGAATATTAAACAGCCTCTGTGACTTAGAAGCAATTAACGCTAACCCAACTTATATAGATAAGCTATTCAGTATCGTTTTACAAGATGCACAAGATTCTAGTACATATGTAACTAATGAAGTAGTACCGGTTCTTACTACTATTACCAATACCAATCCTGAATATGCGCAAAAAGCATTTGCAGCAGTAATTAGATCTACTAAGAGCGAAGATTATGCTACCCGTAGTAGTGGATTAAGTACCTTAAAGTTTTTTGTAAAAGCTGATGCTGCCTATGCACAAGAAGTATTTGAAGTAGCTATTGAGGCTACCAAAGATGCACAGGCACTTGTACGCTGGAATGCTATGACCGTTTTAGCCACAGTGGTAAAAGCTGAGCCGAAATATGCACAAGGTAGTTTAGAAGCTGCTCTACAAGCTGCTAATGAGCAAGATTTTTCTGTAAGTATCACAGCTTTGCGTTTACTTAAAGCGCTTGTCAAGCTAGATGATTTATATCCACGTCAGGCATTGAATGTAGCTGTAAAGGCTATAAACCACCAACATCAGGAAGTAGGCATAGAAGCATTAAAACTATTAGCTACTATTGTAGATAGTGATGCTAGCTGTGCTGCAACAGCATTTTCGGTAGGAGATAAATCCATACAGCAAGCTGACGAACAAATTCGCTGGAATGGCTTATTACTTTTACTAAGTGTTGTTAAAGCAGCGAATGCAGAATACGCACAAAAAGTTTTTGACATCGCTGTCAAAGCCACTACCGATAAAGCTTGGTTTATTAGGCAAGATGGATTGGTAATCATACAAAATATTATAGAAAGCAATATACAATATGCATCAAAAGCTTTACCTATAGTTGTTAAGTTAGTGAAGGATGAAAAAGATACTGTACGGTTAAATGCACTATATGCCTTAGAATCATTATTAAAAGCTAATCCCAAATTTATTGAAAATATATATAAGACAGCCGTTACAATTACCAAGGATACAACAGTTGAAGTACGCAGACAGGTTTGGAGTGTTCTACAAGCAATCTTAAAAATCGACGCACAATACGTACAGCAAAAAGAATTTAGAAGTATGATTAGAGAAGCTAGCTTAGATGCAGATGCTGCCATTCGTAAAACTGCACACGACTTACTTATTACTTATCTCTTAAAAGAGTAGTTAGTAAATAACCTTAGCTTACTTTTAGTAAGAGCTTAAATACGTAATGTTCTATCTCTAAAGATATAACATTAAGGTGTGCAATCTTTAGCTTACTATTAGAGCAGCTAGTTGGTTGTTAAGTAAGTATAATATATGAAGAGTAAACTTCTCATTTACAGTTTAGTATCAGCCAGATAGGCGTATTTATATATCAAGTTACACAACAATTATTGTAACAAAAGGCTGGGCAGTAAAGTAAATTTATAAATCTATACTATGCTTCTAATGTTGTAAAATATAGCTCTCTAGTATAAAAAGTCTCATTTTTATTGATTAGCCTTATGGTATGTTTATTGGAGCAAACTTATCCAAAAGCTAACCCCTTTTTAAAGTGGGAACCCAGATTTTTGGTTTGCCAAAATAATAACACCCAATTCTTGAGAAGGAATAAATCCAATAAAAGCATCAACCCCTGCTACATACCCACCATGAAATATTAATTCTGTTTTAGGATGTTGTCTTTGCCCTTAAAATTCACCAACCAAGTCCATAATAAGAATCTAGCTTGTTTCTATCATAAAGACATCTAATTTCCCATTTGTAAAGGTCTTGGTTAACCGTAATTGGTGTTTGTATGCTAGCTAGGACTTCTTTAGAAATAAGCTCGAGTCTATATCCAAAACTTAATTTAAAGATTTCAATCATGCCATCTAGTGAAGTAAAAATTCCAGCAACAGAAGGGATGATGTGTGGATAATAACGTGGCAATGGCACCACCTTGTAATTTAGATCTTTTGAAATTCTATTCTTTTGATAAAGTCTTTTAGCTTTAACTCTATCCCAACCGGCAATTCTGTAGAAGCACTAGAATTAGAAAATGAATATAATGTTATTATAAAAGAAAAGATAGCAATAAACCGTTTGCACATTTATTGAAAACACCAGAAATTGTTTTTAAGTACACTATTTATTTCTAGAAAATCACCATCATAATTGATATTCCTTATATCACTAAAAGAGTCCATGAAAAACTATCCTTATCTTATGACCTAAGATTAAAACAAGAAACAAATTTATTATATAAACCCATTTTAAAAGAATAATTTTCAAACAACGATAGTTGAGTTTATTGTATTTCTGCGGAATCTACATTTACAAAACCTTCTGGTGAGGACATACTATAATAGCTTAAATCTTGCATTGCATCAATTCCATAACCGGTTAATAGCTCATTGCCAGTTTCTAAACGTACAAACTTATCTGTATAAATTCTATTCGTTTTTAGATTCCAATAAAGCTCCTCTGTATTCAATTGTTGTTCGTCTCCTTCATGATACCCTTTTACCTCTACATCTCCCTTTAACTCCCACATCTCTTTATCAACGTACTGGTAAGCAGTATTAGCCCTAAGGGTAGCTATTAACCTTTTTTGTTTATCATAGCATTCTACATACATTCCTGCTGGGTAAATACTATTCCCATTCTCATATTGCAAACGGCTTTCAGCACACATCTTAGCAACTACTATACCCTCTTCACTGTAAAGCACCTCCATATTTGTGCTTTCTATAAGTGGCATCTCTTGTTTCTTATCCTGGTTATTAGCTAGGCTAAGCGAAAAAAGTAATATAAAAATAAGTAAATTAAATAAGTATTTTTTGCTAATGTGCATATATGCTATATAAGAAGATCTATAAACAGACAGATATCAATAACTGATCACTGTTTTATAATTATTATAAGTTCAGTTAACTAATAGTATCACAAAAATACATAATCGTACAACATTTATGAGTGTATCTAGATAGGTGCTGTATCCTAAAATTTTCTAAAATTTCACAAATTGTTAATATAATTACTAACTAAGTTAGCTTATTTTTGGATAAAATAGTATCCTATTAACAATTAGTAAAACACGATGTTACAACAACTTGATTTAATTCAACACGAAATAGAGCAGTATCATCCGACTACACTTCAGGAATTAGAAGAATTTCGCATAAAATTTCTAAGTAAGAAGGGAACTATTACTCAGCTTTTTACTGAGTTCGGCCAATTATCTCCTGCTGATAAACAAGCTTTAGGTAGTAAGCTAAATGCATTAAAACAAATTGCACAAGAAAAATACAAAATATATGCATCACAGCTTCAATCAACACCTAAGCAAAATACAGATGTAAATGAGGACTATACCTTACCTCCACCCGCTGATAAACTTGGATCTAGGCATCCGATAAGTATTTTAAAAGATAGAATTTTAGAAATATTTGAAAAAATTGGATTTAGTATAGTAGAGGGACCAGAAATAGAAGATGATTGGCATAATTTCGGAGCGCTTAACTTCTCACCTAACCACCCTGCCAGGGATATGTTAGATACTTTTTTCATTTCTCAGTGTCCTGATATATTATTAAGAACACATACCTCTTCTGTGCAGATACGGGTGGCTGAGAGTCAAGCACCACCTATACGCGCTATTTCAATAGGACGAGTTTATCGTAATGAGACTATTTCTGCACGTTCGCATTGCATGTTCCATCAGGTAGATGCGTTCTATGTTAATAAGAATGTAAGCTTTGTAGAACTTAAACAAGTGCTTTTATATTTTTTACGTAGCTTATTTGGAGAAGATATAAAAATGAGAATCAGACCCTCTTATTTTCCTTTTACAGAGCCAAGCGTAGAAATAGATATTAATTGCAGGATATGTAATGGAAATGGCTGCAATATATGTAAACATTCAGGATGGCTTGAAATTATGGGTGCAGGCATGATCGATCCAAATGTACTTAAAAACTGCCATATTGATCCTACTACTTATACAGGCTATGCCTTTGGTATGGGCTTAGAACGTATTGCCATGCTGATGTACCAAATTAACGATTTACGTTTATTTACAGAAAATGATGTTCGTTTTTTAAAACAATTCAAGGCTTATGCCTAACTTTGAAATTCTTAACTAAGCAATAGAAATATGAATAACAATTTTACATTCTCCATGATTAAGCCAGAAATAGTAGAGGCAAAACAGGTAGGAGAAATTATTACGCAAATAGAACAAAATGGATTTACCATTAGAGCATTGGAGCTTGTACAGCTTGAGATAGAAGATGCTGAAGAATTTTATGCTGTTCATCAAGATCGTCCTTTTTATAAAGACCTTTGCACATATATGTCTTCTGGGCCTGTAGTAGCCATGGTATTGGAAAAAGACAATGCTGTAGCTGAATTTAGAAAGTTTATTGGTGCTACCAATCCTGCTGAAGCTAATGAAGGAACCATTAGAAAGCAATTTGGGAAATCAATAGAAGAAAATGCTATTCATGGCTCTGATGCAGATGAAACTGCTCTAGAAGAAATTGAATTCTTCTTTCCTGGAATGCTAGAATAATCTACAGCTAACTATCCAGAGGTAAAATCATCAATACAATAACTATTTTTGGAATAAAAGATAGTTACAGCAAGGAATATTTAGGCCTTAAATTAGCTTATGTTGTATTGTATCTGGTTAATCCTATCAACTTTACTACCAGGAATTAGAGAATTTATAAAAATGGACTTTCTAATTCCTGGAGATGGTTGAATATATTTCACAGAATAATTGGTCATATAGCTTTTACTATTCTTATTTTTTCAATAAAGATACCTACACAAGAATAGACCTCTTCTTCAGATTTCACTAAAAAAGCAGATCATAGTTGGTATGCAGCATTGTGATTGGTAGTTGATGCTAGAGTTACAAGTACCATTTCATAACTAGAAATGGACGTTTTGTTTTCAGAGGCACTTTGTGCAAACAAGTATTAAAACTAATATACCTATTACTTCTAGATATGTAGCATGAATATAGCTGCTTTTATGATAAACTTATAGTATGTACCTTTTCTCCAAAAACCCGCTTAGTAACTGACTCAAAACCGACTGTATGTTTAGTAGCTGTAAAATAATCTTTGCTAGAGTTAGACATACTATTATTAATGTTCCTATCAAGCAGCATTTTTTGAAGATGTATTGCTAGAAGTTGAGCACCATTGATAATTTCTATCTTAGCTTGATAATAATCTATTATCTGCTCTTTAATGAGCCAATAATGAGTACAACCTAAAATAAGACCTTTTATATCTGTTAATATAGGTTCTGATAAATATCCTTGTAATATAGCTTTTTCATATTGATCTGCTTCAATCATAGGCACTAGCAAAGGGGTAGCCAAGCATTTTAGATTAATATTGGCTTGTGAAGCTTCTAACTTTTGCACATATGTAGTAGTGTTTACAGTATATTGTGTACCAATCAGCCCTAAAGTTTTACCCATATAATGCTGTCTTACATATGCTATTACAGGATCTATTACATTTAAAACGGGTATATGGTCCCCTATATAATCTTTTAACACTTCAGCAGCAGCTGCAGTAGCTGTGCTACAGGCTATTACAATTACCTTACAACCTTGTTTCAGCAATACATCTCCTATTTCTTTTACATAGGCCTGTATTTGTTCAGTAGACTTTTCTCCATACGGAAGGTTTGCTGTATCTCCTATGTAATAAAGAGATTCATTAGGCAATAGATCTTTAATTGCACGCGCGACCGTTAAACCTCCCACTCCACTATCAAATATACCAATCGGGTTATGCATAACAAAACACTTTATTTAACTGATGATAATAGCTCCAAAGGTAATAAGATTGCTAGAAATTTAACTCTTATAAATAACCTGATGTTTAAGAATATGTAGCAACTTAAACAATAAAAGACTTAGCTTCCTTTATCTAAATTCAGAAAATATTACTAGTGAATTACCAAAAAGAGACCATTATCGTCCAAATCTATACTATTAGGTTTCCCTTATATACAAACAAGATTTTACATTTAAAAATTAAGAAAATGGACATCAGTTGGCTTGGTTAGGGCAATAATGTAAATCTCCTATACAGCTTTACCCTACTAATTATTCCTTCTTAAAGTTTGTATATATCCTACCAACCAACTAATATGTATCCTCGTTGATTAATTGATTTTTCACAGCTCTTATTGATAATAGTTTATACTAACGTACGTAATACTAAAAGAAACATGAAAAGAACCTATACCATAGGCCAGCAACTAATGGCTTATATTTTACTTTTAAGTTTATTTCTACAGAGTTGCACTGGCTTAAAAAATCCCATTGTTCCTATCAAGGATGAACAGCCATCTTTAACTTCTATAACAAGCGAACAGAAACTACCAGCTGACCAACAAAAAGAAATCATAACTTCTGATAATCATATTACTGCATCTTTATCACTGGATATTCCTTACAACGATGCTACTGATAAATTATCGGATACAGAATCATCAGCAGGCAGCACTAAAATAACACCTTTAGTAGGGAAACAAATAGACCAGCCTGGCTGCCAATCCAACCCAATAAATCAGGCACAGACAATATCAGTAAAAGAGCTTACAACAAAAGAAACATATGCACTTCAATTTTATTGTGAAGATGAAATATGGAAAGCAGCAGTAACAGAAAACGCATCCAATTTAAGTAAAGCTTATACATTACCTGTATACATAGCTCCAGGAATGGATCTAGGAAATATAATGTCTTTCAATGATGAGGGGAGAAAGAAATTTATCCATATACATATGCCCCAAGGGAGTAAAGAAAAATATGTTTACATAAATAACTTCGGAGTTAAAGGAGGGATGCGGTTAAACTCCCAAACTTCCCATCAATTACGATTAAGTGATTATAATCAACTACGTCCCTACTTCAATAATGAGACCTTAGAAATTACACCTGAAAATTGTAGAGCCCTTTTAACATATACGCGTCAATATGGGGAAGCGTTCAAGCGCCACAATGGATGTGTCTCTATTAAGAATTGGGGAAACGCTAGAGAGCTTAGAACACTTACTGAATTACTATCAAACTTTTCTGATATACAAGCTTTTAAATTTGACTGTAGCAATGGTAGAGAGACAGAAATAGATGAAGCCATTATAAATGCTATACAGTCTTATGAATATATAACAGAGATTTATATTATTGATTGTCAGTTAAACGATGGCACCATGCAAGATGTATTGTCATCTGTTAGACATCCTGAGCGTATAAAGATTTTAAATTTACAGAAGAATTACTTGAGTGCAAAGTTGATAGATACACTTCAAAAACAGTTTCCTAATGCAAAAATATCTGGTAAAAATCAGAAGGGTGGCCTATTTAAGTCTATGCGAGGATTAAAACTTCCTGGCATGGCGGGCAAATCATCTCCAAAAGTTGATAGGCAAACTAACAGAGATCCTGTTTCTATACCTCCGAAACCCATACCTAGCTTACCACCAACTGTTTCAGCAACTCCAAAGACAGACAAAACTGATGTAGTTGGAAGCACAAGAACAGCCTCTATACGTAGCATCCCTAAACCACTTCCATCTACACCCAAACCATTACCACCACGGCCCCAATCCACTGCTACCACACCAGCCAGCATTGCCAATCCTATGCCTACAAGGGTTGATGATAAACTTAATGAAGAATTCAAAACATACATCAAGCAGCTTATCGAAATACGGGATAACGATAGAAGAGCAGAGGAAAGTGAAAGAGTATTTGATAAGAGTAAGAAGCTGTTAATGACCCAATTTAGTAAGTTAGATTTACATTCAGATTCGCAAAATAACTTAGCTTATTACCTTTTGCAAACCCTAAAGGATAACCATGGCTTAACTGATTTAATGCTACAATTTGTAGGTCGGCCTCATGGAACACTTACAAGGCTTTATGAGTTGGTTGATTTATTGCATAAAAAAGGAGCTACCATTCCGCATAAAATTGGGCAGGATTTATTAGACGAAGCAAAAGATAAAAAAATAGCAATCTTGTATTACCCACTGGGTATGTTAGGTGTTGCTAAAGCTAGTACCGAGCTATATTATGATGATAACACAAGTTTTAAAGAATTTGCTAGTGCCTCAGGCTGCGTTAAGCTAAGTTTATTACAATGGGTAGTCTACAATAGTAAAATACGAAAGACTTCTGCCCAAATAGAGCTTGTCTCAAGGCTTGTTAATGATCCTGCTACTAGCACAGCTGATTTAAATATAAAGAACAAAGCAGAAGGGCTAAGAAAGTATACACCTGCCATATATGCTGCCACATGGCAAGAACATGGTGCTCCATTGGTACAAGCTTTTCTATTAAGGCAAGATTTAGACATCAATAGGATTAAAGTTGCTGAAGGTAAGACCATAGGAGAATTAAGTATTCCAAAGTCTTTATTAGACATGGTGGTATATAACTGTAGCTTTAACTATCACACCAAAGGCACAGCTGATGAATCACAAATTAGTGAAGCTTGGTTAGCTGTATTAACCAACATGCTCAAACGTGAAGATCTAAAGATCGAAGATGGAAATATAAAGTATGCAGAAAATCTTACAAAACCAGCGGCATCAGAATGCTTTAATAAGGAAACTGCAGAAATAGTCCTTAACAAGCTGAAAGCTAAACAAGCGGTATCAGTAGCAATACAAATCCAAGATTCTCAAGCTATCAGCTCTAAATATACACGCATAAAGAAATGGCTAACAGATATTACTGATAATCATAACCAAGGTGTGCAAGTAATAAGAACTATGACAGCTAATATGGCTGATAGTAAGCTAAATGAGGAATTTAAAGAGTATATTAACCAGTTGAGCCAATTATCTAACTATAGTGGTTTAGGGGAAAATACCGACAGATTAGTTGAAAAAACTAAAAAATTTATAAACACTCATTACCAGCAACTAGAATCAAATCCAAACTCTACCGATAATCCCCTATATATTATCCTTTCTTCTATGAAAGACAAAGGAGAATTGGGCACTTTATGGATCCAAGGTACGCTGCTGGATTATTATAAATTATTTGAATTGTTGTACAGCAAAGGTTTTTCATTATCGAGTGAACTGGGTGAAGCGATTCTTGAAGAAGCAATAGATAAAAAGATTGATAGGCTATACTATCCTTTAGCGTTATTAGGAATAGCAAAAGCAAATACAGAATTATATTACACAACTTATGATGGGCAACATTGGAAATCACTTACAACTATAAACAGCCCTAACAAACTTACACTATTACAGTGGACCGTAAGCAACCGTAAGATTGCTTACCACATAACACAACTTAAACTCTTATTAAAACTTTTACATGACCCTACCACTAGTACATCCGATCTAAATATAAAAAGTGGAGAAGGGAATCGGGGCCCTACAGAATATACAGGCTATACACCAGTACTATATGCTGTACAAGTTGCTAAGGCACAAGCAGAAAATACAGCTGCTATGGTACAGGCTTTCTTGTCAAGAAAAGATGTGGAGGTTAACATACCAGCAGTAAAAGAATCTCTACTGAAGATGGTAATAGACCATTGTAGCGATACAATGATTACAAAAAATGCATGCTGGTTCAATATATTAGAGCACATACTCACTAGCGAAGATTTAGAAGTAAAAGATGTTGATGTAAACTATGCAGAGAACCGCCTTAAATCAGAAAGTAGGTGGGTAGACGTAGCTAGAGCACAAATAGTATTGAATAAATTAAAAGAAAGGCAAGCCTTACCATTACCTTCTACAAACGATGGCATAGAAGACAAAGAAAGAGAACGTTTTAGGAAATATCAAAAAGATGCTGAACAAGGATATACATCTGCACAATATAACGTGGCCATGATGTATAAAAACGGAGTTGGCGTAACACAAGATTATGTTAAAGCGGTCTACTGGCTCCAAAAGGCTGCTGACCAAGAAGATATAGATTCGCAATATAGCTTGGGCACAATGTATGAGAATGGCTGGGGCGTAGCCCAAGATTATGCCAAGGCAGCATTGTGGTATCAAAAAGCTGCTACTCAAGGTCATGCAGAAGCAAAAGGCACATTAGAAATAATGTACAGAAATGGCTGGATTACACAAGAGAATACAAAAGAATCAATATTTCCACCAAAATATATAAAGCTAGACAATACGGTTAACTTAAGAACTAGGGATCAAGAAGTAGAACAAAAAGCAATTGAGGAGGAATCTACTGAAAAAGAGTTTGTCAAAGTTGAAGAAGTGCATAAAATAGCGGATAGCAAGTTACAAGAAGCGTTAAGCCCGCTAAAAGAGCACTTTAAAACTTTAGCTACTTCTTCAACTCCTGAAGCTTGGAAAGCAGAAGTACCTGTAAAAAATGTGGAGCAGACACTCTCTGTAACTGAACAAGAAGCGCTCCAACAAGCAGATAAAATTGTACTTGATTACAACGCAAAATACCGGCAGTCAGTCCAGAACCTTTCTCGCTTTTCTCATGTTAAGCAGAAATTTTCAAAGGTTTTTAGCAAAACTGCACAGGTTACTAAAGATGTTGTTTTAGGGCCTGAAATAAATTCTCTTATCCATTTTCAACAACAGGTAAATCAGGCATATGGATCAGAAGTCATGAAATTGGATCAGGGCCGCATGGAACGAATGCATAAAGAGCGTTTGACAGAGTTAACAACTTCACACCAACAAAAAGAAAAAGGACTAGAAATTAAAAGAGGAAGAATTCAGGCGCAATTAAGGGTTGCCCCTCAACGCCGTTTAGAGCTTATGAGAGAGGAACAGTTTTTAGTTAACCAACTGATTGAGTCAGAAGAAATGTATCAACTGACACTCAAACGTTTACAGAATCCAGCACAAACTGCATTAGAGGATTTTTATGACTGGAAACGCAGTGTATTTGTTGATTTTACTAAATTACACTTAGGCAATCATTTCATTACCTATGAGGCATTAGCGTTAGGAACAGTAGCTCGGAAACCAGAATTTTATGAGCAAGCTTTACAAGGTTCCACCGCAATTGGTTCGGTCCTAGCAGATGCCTTTTTACCATTAGGCGGCTTATTGGGAAATGTAATAGGCGGTATAGCTGGTAAAGGGGCTGAATTATATGCAGACAAACAGATACGTATTAAAGCAGCTAAGATAGGAAGTTTATATGGATACCGTGGGCTAGAAGGAATGGTTGAAGTGACACGAGAAGTTGCCAACGGGCTTATGTTCCGTCTTAAAGATGTAATTATCGATTTAACTCCTGAAAGTCTGGATAAGCTTGCTAAAGTTGCTACTACGCAAATGATAGATTATGCATTGAAACAATGGGAAGCAAATGCAACACAAACCATAACAGCTGCTAATCTGTTGCTACGTGGCACTCAACATCAACCATCTTGGTTTAAATCATTTACACAAAATACTAGTATAGAATTAGAAGACGGTCGTTTTGTAGATGGGTGGTCTTTACTTATCCAGAACCAACAAAAAGTTTCGTTGGATGAGAAAGGGTTTATGCGAACAGCACACTTTTTTGCTAAACAGGCTAAAAAAAATGGAGCATCTTTCCTTAATTATACAGGCCAAGCGGTCTCTTTTGTATCTGATGTTGTGGGGGGATTATAAATTCACAGATATATAAAAAACTAATATGCGACCATGAGAAAGGCTACTCTAACTCATGGCCGCATGTTTTCTTGTTGTTAATTAAGTTGCTATAGCTCACCTACATTTATATCTGCTAGTTGATTGAGGCAAGGAAGATATAGGTTAAACTTCTTCTGAAACCTACCACTCAATCAAGGATAAAGCTGTCTAATTTTAACTCTTTTAAGGTTCCAGAAGAAGTCTATTATAAAATATACTCGTTTAAATTCTTGTTTTTTACTAGTTCTGACAGTTTCTCATTCACTAGCTCTTTGGTAATCTTTATTTCTTGTTCAGCCTCTATCTTATCTGGCACATCAAATAAATACTCATTAAGTAGATGACTCATAACCGTATGTAGTCTCCTAGCACCTATATTTTCCATCTGTTGGTTAAGCGTAAAGGCTTTTTCTGCAATTTCTTCTATAGCTTTTTCTTCGAAAGTAAGTTTAACGTTCTCTGCTTCAAAAAGAGCTACATATTGCTTAGTAAGTGCATTTTTAGGTTCTTTTAATATACAACAAAAATCTTCTTTTGAGAGGCTATCTAATTCTACACGAATAGGGAATCTACCTTGTAATTCAGGAATTAGATCAGAAGGTTTAGATATATGAAAGGCACCAGCAGCTATAAATAAAATATGGTCTGTAGTAATAACACCATATTTTGTATTAACGGTACTACCTTCTACAATAGGCAATAAGTCTCTTTGTACACCTTCCCTACTTACATCTGGCCCACTGCCTCTATACGAACTACCTGCTATCTTATCCATCTCATCAATAAAGATGATACCATTATATTTTGCTTTTTCTAAAGCTTCTTCCTTCACTGAGTCCATATCTATCAGTTTATTGATCTCTTCAGGTAACAGAAGCTGCTTTGCTTCAGCAATAGTTACCTTCCTAGTTTTGGGCTTTTTAGGTATCATATTACTAATCATGTCTTGCAGATTACTCAAGGCAGATTCATCCATCATCCCTCCGCCTATCATACTTATTCCCATAGTACTTGAAGAATTAATAGCAATTTCGATTTTCCTTTCGTCTAGATCCCCATTCCTTATCTTTTGCCTAAACCGTTCTCTAGTTTGTTCGCTCAGATTAAAGTCATTTTCTTCAAGCGAGTTTAAATTATTTTCTACAGTTTCTTCTCCAGTCATCCGACTTACAGGTGGAATGACAGCATCAAGTATGATATCTTCCACTTGCTGAGTAGCTTTGTCTCTAACCTCTTCTTCTCTTGCTGCCTTTACCATACTTACTGCTTGTTCCACCAAATCTCTTACCATTCCCTCTACATCTCTACCTACATAACCTACCTCAGTAAATTTAGAAGCTTCTACCTTTACAAAAGGGGCATCCGCAACTTGAGCTAAGCGTCTAGCAATCTCGGTTTTACCTACTCCAGTAGCTCCTATCATTAATATATTGTTGGGCGTTATATCCGCTTTTATATCAGATTGCACATGCATTCTACGCCACCTATTTCTTAATGCAATAGCCACATTACGTTTCGCTGATTGTTGTCCAACAATATACTTATCGAGCGATGCTACGATTTCTCTTGGAGTTAAATAACTAAGCTCTTGTATCATACTAGTCTTTGGTTATATCATTAGTTTGAATTTTATATCTATTAAAGTGTACTGACGTGCCCTATACCAGGCTGCTGTTTCCTTTTCTTAGTAATACTCCAGTCCTTTGCAGCTTCTACCTTGCTTGGTTGCAAGGCCAATTGTATTACTTCTTCTACAAATTCCACATAATGAAATTTTAAATCTTGAATATCTTTTTGTTTTATCTCCTGTATATCTTTTTTATTTTCTTTACTAAGTATTACCTCTTTTATACCAGCCCGCTTGGCGGCCAATATTTTTTCTTTGATTCCTCCTACTGGCAGTACTTTACCTCTTAAGGTTATTTCGCCGGTCATAGCCACTTTATCTTTTACTTTTCGTTGCGTATATAAAGAAGCTAAAGCAGCAAAAAGTGTAATACCAGCCGATGGCCCATCTTTGGGTACGGCACCCGCAGGCAAATGGATATGCAAATCATAACTTTCAAACACCTTATCTGGAATACCTAACAAGTTTGTATTTGCTTTGAGATAGGTAAAAGCAGTCATAGCTGACTCTTTCATGACATCACCAAGCTGCCCTGATAGCGTAAGCTTACCCTTACCAGCGCTAAGAATTGCCTCAATAAAGAGGATATCTCCACCCACAGGAGTCCAAGCCAATCCTATAGCTACCCCAGGCAAATGGGTCTGCTGGTACATTTCTTGATCAAATAGTTCTATGCCCAACAAGGAAATTACATCTTCCTTATGTATTTTTTTAGGATAAGGTTCCTCAAGCACCATTGCTTTTCCTACTTTTCTAACCAGACTGGCTAGCTTACGATCCAGCTCACGCACACCCGACTCACGTGTATAGCTTTCAATAACTTTAACAATGGCCGTATCATGAATGGATAAGTCAGTTGCTTTAAGACCATTTTCTTTCCGTTGTTTTGGAAATAAGTATTTTTTAGCAATCTGGAGCTTTTCTTCTATCGTATATCCATTGATCTCAATTATCTCTAGCCTGTCTCTTAAAGCAGGCGGTATAGTATCTAGTTGATTGGCAGTAGCAATAAAAAGCACTTTAGAAAGATCGTATGGCACCTCTAAAAAAGTATCTACAAAAGCCTGATTTTGTTCAGGATCCAATACTTCCAGTAAAGCAGCTGCAGGATCGCCCCGTAAATCTGTAATTTTGTCTAACTCATCAAGCATAAATACTGGATTGGAGCTACCGCTATTCTGTATTCCTTTTATAATTCTTCCGGGCATAGCACCCACATAGGTTTTTCTATGCCCCCTAATTTCTGCTTCATCATGTAAGCCTCCTAGAGAGACCTTTACATATTTCCTATTTAAAGCCTTAGCTATTGATTTTCCCAAAGAAGTCTTACCTACACCGGGAGGGCCATAGAGACATAAGATAGGGCCTTTCATATTTTGTGTAAGCTTACGAACTGCTAAGTATTCTAACAATCGCTCTTTTACCTTTTCAAGACCATAATGTTCGGTATCTAATACTTTTTTTGCCATCTTAAGGTCCATATTATCTGTAGTATATACAGACCAAGGTAGCTCCAGCATTAGTTCGGCATGACTGATAAGTACTGGATAGTCAGCGCTATTAGGGCTAAGGCGCTCGGCTTTGTCTAGTGCTTTATAGAAATAGTCAGCAACTTCTTTAGGCCATTGCTTCTTTTCTCCTTCTGCCCTTAGCTCGTCTATTTCATCTTCAAATTCATTTTCTCCTAATTCTTCTTGTAAAACTTTAATTTGTCTCCGTATGTAAAAATCATGCTGAAGTTGTTCAATATCTGTATGAACTTTATCCTGTATTTTTTTTCTTAGCTTAGAAACCTCTAAATCTTTAAGCAGGTATTTTAGCAATACAGTACCTCTCTTTTTACTATCATGAATTTCTAAAAGCTTTTGTTTACTTTTTATATCTGTATCAAGGCCAGAAGCTAAAAAATATGTAAGCAAATTGAAATCATTAATATTATCTAACAGTAGCTTAATTTCGGTGGGAAATTCAGGCTGTAAAGATATAAGCTTGGCAACTGTTTCTTTAATAGAGCTAACTACAGCTTTAAAATGCTTACTCTGTGTATTACTTGTTTTATCTTTAAGTCTGCTTATACTAGCTAGTAAATATGGAGTTTCTGCTATTACATCTTCTATCTGAAATTTTTCTTCTCCTTGTAAAAGAATTCTAACACGTTCATCCGGAAGGTTAATAAGCTTTAAAATCCGGGCAGTAGTTCCAATTGTAAAAATATCTTGAGCGCTAGTTGCCTCAACATCTTCTTTCTTTTGTGCTACAATACCGATTATACCTCCTGTTTCATATACTTTTTTGACTAACCGTATAATAGAAGCATTCTCCAAGGTCATGGGCATATATATACCAGGGAACAATACATTATACTTGCTAGCCAATAAGGTTAATGATGCATCCTGATTATGATCTTTATGCATATTTTTCATATTGGTTTCTAGCAGTGGTAAGCCGTCTGAATGTTCTATAAGAGTTCCTAGCAAAGTCATATTTTTAAACATATTGATCCATCTATTTCCATACGTGTTGGAATATGTATGGCTATTGTATTAGGGGAGTAGTAATTATATTATATAGTATATAATCACCCCACAAATTATGTGCCAATCTAAAATTAGGCTACCAACTTACCAAAATAACTTACGTAAATCATTAAAGAATCCATAACCAATAAGTAGAAGTAGAATGACTAAGCCAACCTTTTGTACATTCTCTAATACTTTGTCAGGAACCTTTCGTCCTGTTATAAGCTCATAGCTTAAGAATATAGCATGCCCACCATCCAAGGCTGGGATGGGAAGTAGATTGGTAAAAGCAAGTATGATTGATAAGAACCCTACAATGCTCCAGAAGTGTACCCAGTCAAAATGCGTTCCAAATATTTGTGCAATTCCAATAGGGCCACTTAATGATTTAGAAGCAGAAACCTTACCAGTTATGATCTTACCTAAAGCAATTATATTAGTTCTCACTACTTCTATAGCTCTTGTACTACCTATAACAATAGCCTGGCCCAGGTTATACTTTCTTTTCTCGTATCTTAGTAGAGGCCTGGAGCAGAAACCTAACTTACCAGCAGCATTTATGGGTGCAACAGTTTTTTGAAGCTTACCATCTCTTAAATAAGTAATGTCTACTTGATGACCAGCATTTGCTAGCAAAGCTGCCTGTAGCTGGTTAAAATAAGGTGTGGGCTGTCCATTTATTGCCACAATTTGATCTCCTGGACGTAAACCAGCCTTTTGTGCTCCACCATGTGGCTGAATTCCTTTTACTTCAAAAGGTGCTCTAGGAACTATAAATTCTACAGACGCTTTTTCTTCTGACAACTTTTCTAATAGGTTGCTAGGAATATTAATTCGTACTTCTTGTCCATTTCTTTCAACGGTATAATAGCCGTTCGTTTTTAGTAAAGTACGAGGTGAAATTACTTCAGCAAAGTTGGTAAAATCTTTCCCATTAATATTGACAATTTTATCACCTTCTTGGAAACCTAGCATCATTCCAGTAGAATTAGGAAGAATACCATGCTTGTTGACTTCTTCTTTGGAAAGATACGTGTCTCCTAACGCCAACGTGATACAAATATAAATAAGTAAGCCACTAACAGTATTGAAGATAATACCACCTAGCATAACTAATAGCCTTTGCCAAGCTGGTTTAGATCTAAACTCCCATGGTTGTGGAGCTTGGCTAAGATGGTTAGTATCTAAGGATTCATCTATCATGCCAGCAATTTTTACAGACCCTCCTAAAGGCAATGCTCCTATCCCATATTCTGTTTCCCCCCATTTAAAGCGAAAAATTTTGGGTGGAAATCCAATGGTATATGATTCTACACGCATACCAAATAGTTTTGCAAAAAGCATATGTCCCAGCTCATGTATACCTACTATAATAGATAGACCTAGAACAAATTGGATGATCATAATTAATATTTGCATAATGTATTTTTATTTATATTCCTTCTACAAAATAATAAGCTTGCTTTTAGAATAAAGCTAAATTATAGACGTTGTAGTTTAGCTCCTAATCTAACCTGTTACAAATCAGATATTTTGTATTTAGTAACAGCATCTGCTATTTTTCTGTCATTTGCTACGCGGACTATTTTATTCTGTTCTCCTAGCTTGCCCACTTGCCGCATATATTCTTTAAAAGCTCCTGATTGTAGTGAAGTTACTTTTAAAGTACTAAGAATATTGCCTTCTATCAAGTCTTTGTAATAACTATTCAACAAACACATTTGTCGGTTAAGTTCAGAAGCAAAGGTAGTTATATTTTGTGGAGGATAACTAAATTCTATTAGCCATTCATGATAAGAATCCTCACCAGCTTGCTTACTCACCCAGGGCGCTACTGTAAACTCTGTTACCCTAACTTGTGGATACTTATTTAGTGTAAATTGCATAGCCTTCTCTATCTCTTCTATGATTACATGCTCTCCAAAAGCAGATATAAAATGTTTTACACGCCCTGTCACCACAATTCTAGGAGGTTCTAAGGAAATGAATTTAATAGTATCTCCTAGCATATAAGCCCATAAACCTGCATTACTAGATAAGACAAGAGCATAATCAACACCCAATTCTACTTCCTCTATAGATAAACGTTTGGGAGTTGGAGAAGCTAAGCTGATAGTAGGGATAAACTCAAAAAACATACCACTGTCTAATTGTAACAAGAGTCCTTTTTCCTGTTGGGAATCTTGGAAAGCAATAAACCCTTCAGAAGCAGGGTAAGTTTCTATAGTATCTACTGCTTTACCTATTGAGTCAAAAAGCTTATGACGATAGGGTTCAAAATTTACCCCACCATGTACCAATAAGGAAAAATCTGGAAATATTTCACTAATATGCTTACCTGTTTCTTGTGTAAGTTTATCAAAATACATTTGTACCCAAGGTGGTATTCCAGATATAAGCCCCATTTGAGCCTGTAACGTTTCCTCCACAATTTTATCCAACTTAGTTTCCCAATCTGGTATACAGTTAGTAGCATAACTAGGAAGCTGACTACCACGTAGATAGGAAGGCACATGATGATTCACAATGCCCGATAGCCTACCAGTAAGGATATTTGCTTCGGTCGTTAGCTGCGGGCTACCAGATAAGAAAATCATTTTCCTTTTCAAAAAGTCAGTCTTGCTTGTCTCATTAACATAATATAGCAAGGCATTCCTAGCATTGACAATATGATGTTTGATAGACTCTTTGGTAATGGGTATATGCTTGTCTCCACCTGTAGTTCCAGACGTTTTGGCAAAGTAAATAGGACTTCCAGGCCATAATACGTCGCTTTCCCCTCCTTTAATTTGCTCTATATACCCTGTAAAATCCTCATAGGCCCTAATAGGAACATATTGCTTAAAATCTTCATGCGTACGAATAGAATTAAAGTTATGGGCACGCCCAAACAGCGTATGCTTAGCTTGCTGAATGAGCTTATGAAAAATATTCTGCTGGATACGTACTGGATTTTTGAAGCATTGCTTTTGATTACGTACTACCCACGTGGCTAATGGCTTACTTAGTAGTGATTTAAAATTCATAAAGACGGTGCTTGCTATAAAGTTTTTGAAGTTAACAAAGCCAACAAGATAAAGATATTCGTCATAAACTGATTATATAGCAAGTTCTAATTTTTATATTAAGTGCTATGTAGCCGAGTAAGGATAAATTGTTTACAGAGACACTCGGTAGTCAGTTAATTAGCTTTAAGCTAATAGTGTAATCATCTTTTCCTAAGTAGTTAATATGTTAGCATAAAAGCAAAGAATACTAACACAATTAGAAGCTTATGTTAGTATTCTTTATAATCTATATATGCTTTAAACTACTCTAAAAGCTAGCTTGATATCGCTCTGGATGTTCGATAATTTCTCTAGCCCTTTCTAACATTTTTAAATCATATCCTTGCTCCTCTAAAATATCAATTGCAATGGCTTGTGTAGACCTACCAGGAACAATTTTATAGGTATAGTTAAGCTTACGGTTTGTACCTTGGCGAGTAATATATACTTTATAGTTAGCAAAACCTTTATCATGAGCTCTTTCTTCCAATAGCATTACAGTAGGATAGTGTGTAGCTACCATATTTAAACTGTTGGTATATTCAGCTATTGCCTCTAAAATACTATACTCAGCTGCTGCACCTTCTACCGGGTTTGTACCACTAAACGGCTCATCAAAAATGGTAAAACTAAACTCATTAGGTTTCAGTTTTTTAAGTAGCTTGATATGTTTTTGGGCACGGTCTACTTCAGCCATGAAAAGGGATTTACCAGCTGCTATATCATCAGCAATATCAATATATGTATTAATCCTGTTAAAAGGCGTAATGACAATATCTTTGGCAGGCCCTATACCCATTACATGTGCCAGTAATAGCGTATTGGTTATACCTGTTAAGAAGGTAGATTTGCCACCAGCATTAGGCCCTGTAAGGATAATATTGCGTATACCTCCTGCTTCTGCATCCATTTCTATACTATTGCCCACTGCCTGTTTGGAATCTAAAAAAGGATTCCACATCTCATCAATTTTTACATAAGGCTTTGTTTTTTGTTCACGGTCTAAGAACTGAGCAAATACATACTTATGCTTATTATTGTATTCACTTGCTTCTTGCATAAGTGTAGCAAAAGATAGGTGTGCATCTAATAGACCTACTTCATACATGGCATCAGAAAAGGATTCTTTATGCTCTATAAATAACTTGTGGCCTGCTAATAATTTACCTGCATTGTTAAAGAAGTAAGACCAGTTACTTAAAGGCAGTTCTTGTAGGTACTTGATAAGTCTACCAAGTTCTGTATTTTCTTTAGATTGAGCTAACAACTGCCTTATAGCTGTTAGATGTTGTCCATAAACCGCCTCTAGTGTTGGAGAAGCGGCTATGGTTCTACTCACTTGGTTCGCTGTTATAACAAACGCCTGTACGTCTGCCATACGCTGAGCTAGGTTACGGAGCACAGAGGAGTATTCTAAATAATTACTTACGCCTGCATAGGCAGACCAAGTGTAAAGTACTTCACCCAATATAGGATCCACATAATCCCACCCTTCTGTTTTCATGCCAAATTTCTTGTTTCTCTTGTCTACAAAATGAAACTTATACCAGCCACCATAATAAGGAATAGCACCTTTCCATACTAGTTTTCTAAGTTTAGGGTGTTCTAGTAGTTTTTCTTTAAAGAATATTTCACCGATAAGCGGCTTTACTATAGGATATATAAACCGAAATTGAATACCAAAAAAGTCTCGAAAGAAGCGTTTCTTAAATTCCAGCCAAGCAGCCGATTTATTGGATGCATCCTCACCTTTGGCATAAAATTTATCTTCCATATATTTGATATACTCTTTAGTATATAGAGGATCTGCAGTGGTCCAAAAGGATATCATACTTTGCTCAGCATCTTGGTAAATCTGTAGCTGATCCTTTAGTTTTATTACTTGGGAAAAATCATTTAAAAAAGTTTTCAATATATATTGGCGTTCTTGCAGCAATTGAATATCACTAGTAGGAGTCACCAGCATTGTAGCTAAAGCAGCCTCGCCCAATACAGTAGTAGTTTTGTTAATACGTGATATTAAATTATAGCTAGGGTCCGTAGTAGTGCCGTAAAAAAGCTTAAGATCAGCCCAAGCATACTCATTTAAAATAGGCTCCATTTGCTGCTGTACTGCAGATAACTTATCACTTCTTGTTAAGATATTATTAAAAATTGCTTTTCTTATGGTAGCTATATCCAACCTGGCAGGACGAGCCTGATGCGCAGGCGCCTGCGCATCTTTTTTTATTTCAGCTTCAATAGTTTCTTTTTGTTCTTCAGCTTGACTAGCAAAAGATCTTATATAATGATCTGCAACAGCAGTTGCTAGCTTAGATTCTTTGTTCGTATTGGATTTATTAGCAAGTGTTATATTCCAATAGCTTAATAGAACACTTAATAGAAGTATTAAATATTTCTTACCAAGAAAATTTACACCTTTTACTATAGATATGTCGAAGTGTTGCATGGTACTTTTTGTATATGATATAAATATATAGTAGCTCTAGTAGTCCTCACTCAAAACAGCAATATGTGCCTAATGCATATGTTCGCTAATCCCGTGGATGCTAACTTATACACTTATTTTTGCCTGTTAATCGATAAAATTAATATATTTTAATAGGACCAACAAGTTCTTATTACTGTAATACGTGAAAGGGAATATGCAAAAGTTGTTTGGTTTCGAAAAAGGGATCATTAAAGAATTGACTAATTGGGTAATTATGATAAGGTTGATGGATTTGTACAACCTCATTTCCCTTTAAGTATAAGATACCATTTGTAATATTATTGGTAGAAGTAGCAGCTATTTTACCCTTAACCCAACCACAAAATGTTTCTAAGTTAGTTACAGCTCTACCTAGTATAAATTCATATTGATTAGTTAAATTTTCTGCCCGCGCAGTTTGTATAGTTACATTGTCTAATGCCAATGCTTGTACAATGGCTTGTACAGCATGTACCTTTTTATTTATGGAATCAACTAAATGAAAGTGTACTTGCGGAAATAAAATAGCTAACGGAACACCCGGAAACCCACCGCCAGTGCCTACATCTAATATTTTGGTAGCAGGCTTGAACTGTACCAGCTTAGCTATGCTTAAAGCATGCAATACGTGCCGCAGATATAAATTGGGCAAATCTTTGCGAGATATAAGATTAAGGCATGCATTCCATTCTTGGTAAATGGTTCCTAGCTGCCTAAACTGATCCTTTTGTTGGCTAGTTAGGTTATCAAAATGCTCAAATATTATTTCTACGCTAGGACAGAATATTGTTGGTATAGACACGTATTTGTAACTAAGATGTTGTAAGATAATAACTTAATAATATTTATTTCTATCAAAGATAAGCCATATATAGACTCATTTCTATATACATCTTACAATTTTAAAGTTATATCGTTTGCCACCATGTAGCTCACAGATTGGTTCATAGTAATTTCCTAGATTGCTTCGGCTGCACCTTGCAATGACCGTGGCTACCCAGCGTAACAGAATATGGTAGTTATACTCTTTTTTGAACTGCCCCGCTAGCGCTGGCAGTGACGATAATTCTGACATAGCATGGCCACATAGCAGCCGGGATTATTTAGGTATGCTTTAAAATATGTACTGTAGCCATTACTGCTGAATTGCTTCTGCGTTACCTCGCAACACCAATCTAATATAGGCTAGGAGCTAACTATATGATAAGCGGTAATACTTTTTGCAATACTGCTCGCTCGCAATCACCATTGATATTCTCTAAGCTAATAGCAGTTTATTGCTTACACTACCTATATATGTAAGACCTGATTGATGCCATTATTTTAACTTTTCTTAGAAGACCTAGATACTTTTACTTTAAAACTCAATGCATCACCATCTTTTTTATGCTCTATCACAATGGTACTCCCAGCACGTGCATTTCCTTGTAGCACTTGTTCTGTAATCGGATCCTCTACATACTGTTGTATGGTACGTTTTAGTGGCCGGATACCATATTTAACATCATATCCTTGTTTTCCTAAAAAGGCTTTGGCACTGGGTTTTATTTCAAGCTGATATCCTAATTTAGTTGCTCTTTTGACAAGCTCTTGTAATTGTATATCTACAATTTGAACTATATCAGTTGGTGTAAGTGGTCTGAAAATAACTATATCATCTAACCTATTAATAAACTCAGGGCTAAAGGTACGCTGCAATGCCTTTTCAACCTTCTCTTTCATAATTTCTTCTGTATTTTCTCCTGTACCTTGAAATCCTATGCCTGCATTTTGCAAATCCCTAGCACCTACATTAGAAGTCATAATAATAATGGCATGCCTACAATCTATCCTTCTTCCTAAGCCATCGGTAAGTACTCCATCATCCATCATTTGTAAAAGCACATTATATATGTCTGGATGTGCTTTTTCTATTTCATCTAGCAACACTACACTATAAGGGTTTTTACGAATCTTTTCGGTTAGCTGGCCACCTTCTTCATAACCCACATAGCCTGGAGGAGCACCTATTAGCCTAGACACATTAAATTTTTCCATATACTCGCTCATATCTATCCGGATGAGGGCCTCCTTATTAGTGAATAGTGTAGCAGCTAACGCTTTAGCCAGCTCGGTTTTACCTACACCAGTAGGCCCTAAAAACATAAATGTGCCTAGCGGCTTATTGGGATCTTGTAATCCTATATGTGTTCTTTGTATAGTTTTTACAACTTTATCTATGGCTACATCCTGGCCTACAATTCTAGCTTGTAATTGTTGCTTGAGTGTGCTTATGTGTATATCTTTTTGATGTGCAATTCTTTCTAGTGGAATGCCTGTAGTACTAGCTATAACAGCAGCTACATCATCTGTAGTTATAGGATATCTTTTACTCTTTAACTCTTGCTCCCACTTTGTTTTTTCTAGTTCGAACTTTTCATACAGCTTCTTTTCTTGGTCTCTAAGCTGAGCTGCTTCCTCGTATTTCTGATTTCTAACAGCCTTATTTTTATTAGCTTTTATGAGTTCTATGTTGTCCGCTAGTTTAGCAATTTTACTAGGCACTTGTATATTATGCATATGTACGCTAGCACCTACTTCATCCATCACATCAATAGCCTTGTCTGGCAGCAAACGATTACTTATATAACGGTCAGCTAAATCTACACAGGCTTTTATAACTTCTGGCGTATAGGTAACTGAATGATATTCCTCATAAGTATCTTTTAGATTATTTAAAATTTCTATGGATTCTACAATGGTCGTAGGCTCGACTCTGACAGATTGGAATCTGCGGGTTAAGGCACCATCTTTTTCTATATACTGTCTATATTCACTAAGGGTGGTAGCTCCAATACATTGTATATCTCCTCGTGCAAGAGCTGGCTTAAGAATATTGGCAGCATCTAAAGAACCTGCCGCGCTACCTGCACCTACAATAGTATGTAGCTCATCAATAAACAGAATAACTTGCTTTGATTTAACAAGCTCATTCATGATAGCCTTAATGCGTTCTTCAAACTGGCCTCTGTATTTAGTTCCTGCCACTAATGCCGCTACATCTAAACTTACTACCCGCTTACCTAATAGTGGTTTTGCTACTTTCCCTTGCATAATTTGCAAGGCTAAGCCCTCGGCAATAGCAGTTTTTCCTACGCCTGGTTCTCCAATCAACAAAGCGTTATTCTTTCTACGCCTACTTAAAATCTGTGCAACCCTTTCTATTTCCTTTTTTCTACCTATAATAGGATCAAGCTTTCCTTCTTCCGCTAGCTTACTTAAATCTCTGCTAAAGTTATCGAGTATAGGTGTCCTAGTTTTCTCTATATCTTTATGCTTGCTAGTTGTGCTATCTTCACTATCATCCATATTTTCTGAAGCATCATCTCTACTTTCTTCCATTTCTTGTGCTACTATATAGTACTGGCCTAACCTATGAACTATAACACGTTCTATAGCTTCATAGGTAACATTAAACTGATCAAGTATATACTTGGTATGCACATCAGCATTTTTAAGGGCTGCTAATAGTATATGTTCTGTACCTATTGCTTCACTTTTTAGTGCTTTAGCATATTGCTGGGTGAGTTTTAGCAAGCTTTCTATTTCATGGGTAAGCTTTATACCATTAACCTGTCCATTATCTATCATATCCTCCTCATGCTCTTGCTGTTCAGATTTTTCTAATGCTATGCGAAGCTCTTCCATGGGTATTCCAAGGGCAAAAAGAATTTTATAAGCCAAGCAGGATTCATACTGCAAGATTCCTAGCAAGATATGAAGTGGCCTAATAGAATTACTATGTAATTTTAAGGCTTCTTTTCTGCTCAAGGCAATAATTTCCTTGGCTTTGTGGGTTAAGTTAATAGGCATAATATTAAATTTGATTAGAAGACCTACTTATAAATATACTAAATTTTATATTAGCGCTATAGCTCCTCAGGCGAAATGCATGAATTTTTTATAATGTTATATGCGTTAGGGCCTTCGCAAAACAGTAGATCTAAAATACTAAGATTAGCATTAAATATTGTGCCAAATACTTGTTGATAACAACACGGCTTGTACTTTGATCTGCAACTAAAAGGTATTTGGGGACTTATAATATTTCTTGCATCTACTACAGAGCTAGGTGGATTAGCAATATACTCACTAGTTATTTTTATATTTTTTTTCAGGTTCAATAATTCCAAGCAAAGTTTTAGCAGAGCCAGATTAAGCTGGTATAAGTGCGTATACGGCTGGAAAAGTATTTTATGGAAATAACCTGACAAATATTCAAAATAGGGTGCTTTTCCATAGTCAGTACTAATAGACCGCCAGTGACAAATTGGCCACTTTTGCTGGCAGTCAATTTGTATATCTTTATAGAGTATTTTTTTCTTGCCACCTATTACAGGTACCGTAAGCCTATCTATTTGTTGAGAACTAAGAATATAGCATCTATTACCATAAGTTTGTTTTTGATAGTTCCCATAGATTTCTAATTCTATATGATCATAGGACAACAGCCATGTAAAATATTCTATACAAGGCAAGAATTGTAGATCTATGAGTAAGGTATTTGGATACAAGAGTTAACCATATATAGATAGGAAGCTAAACCATGAATATAATTTAGCTTCCTATACATTTTATTGAAAATAATTACTCAGCACCATGGATTAACGTGGCAAGCTTTTTATTAAATATAATGAAAGGTAAACCTACCATAAGCGTAATGAAGAAGATAAGCTGGAAGGTCCTTAAATCTCCGAGGCTCTCCGATTTTTCACCTATCCATGCGGCTAGAAGTTGAGAAAAGCCTATGGCAGCAAAATAAGCGCCCATAATAGATGCACTAATACGCTGCGGTGCCAACTTTGTTACAAAAGATAACGATACTGGCGACAAGCACAGCTCCCCAATCGTATGAAATAGGTAAGCATTAATAAGCCAGTGCAATGAAGATTTTTCAATGCCTGGAGTTTGTCTTTGCAAAACAGCCCCTACCATAAACAGAAAACCTATGCCTACAGCAATGTTGCCAATACCTAATTTATAGAAAGATGATATATGTTTATATCGCTTGGCTAGCCTGTTCCAAATAATAGCTATAACAGGCCCCAAAAGAAGTATAAAAGCTGGGTTCAAAGATTGAAACATACTAGCAGGCACTTCCCATCCAAAAACATATCTATTCGTGTATTCATCTGTATATAGATTCATTAACCCCCCAGCCTGTTCAAAAGCCATGAAAAAACTAAATATACCTATAAAAGATAGTACAAGTGCCCATATACGGTCTTTCTCTTCTTTTGTAAAAGGTGCCTTATTAGTTGTAATAGTTGTTTGGGCAGCTTGGTTCCCTAGCATAGCTCTTGAACTTATACCAACACCCATTAAATATTTTTGGCCTAATAAATAGACAAGAATACCGAATAACATCCCAACACCAGCTATACTAAATCCATAATGCCATCCATATACTTGTGCTACATAACCTACTACCAAGGAAGAAACTATAGCTCCTATATTAATTCCCATATAAAATATCGTAAACCCACCATCTCTTCTCTGATCTCCTATAGCGTATAAACTTCCCACCAATGTAGATATGTTAGGCTTTAAAAGCCCTGTACCAGCAGCGATAAAAAAGAGACCAATCATAAATAACATAACATTTTGCGCGGCTAATAGAAAGTGGCCAATACAAGCTAACATTCCACCCCATAATACAGCAGCTTTTTGTCCTATATATCGATCTGCAATAAGCCCCCCTGGAATTCCTAATACATAAACAGCCATTCCATAAATACCATATAACTTTAAAGCATTGGCATTTGTCCATCCTAAACCTCCCTTAGCTTGATCTACTAAATAAAGCACCAATATGGCTCGCATACCATAGAAGCTAAACCTTTCCCACATTTCTGTTAAGAATAATATAAATAAACCTTTAGGATGTCCTAAGAAACTAGTATTAGTTAAATGTCTGGGTTGTTCCATATATTATAGTGTATTATCAAGGCCCTTCAAAAAACACATAAAGCGACTATGCATTTTTAAATAATTATTGGTTAAGTTTTGAATTTCAAAAGGGCGCTTCTATTTCAATTTAAAAATTAAGGGCCAAAATAAAGCTATAATTTAAATTGTGCAAATCAGTATTAAAAGATACTTGCTTTGCCAAGCACTTTTTAATACTTCCTATCAAGATTATTTATATAACAGAAGACTTATGATTTATTTCTAAGCCACCAATACTTGCTTCCTTGATATCTATTCTCTTTATACTTTCCAAGATAATTGCTTTATATGAAATGAGCTTGATAAAGTTTATGCTAACTGGTATATGAAGATGATAGATAAAAGTCGCATAGAAGCGTTTTACATGTATCTTATTTATCTTCATAGTGGCCTTGCCAAGAAAGTATTAAAATTTCTCCTTTTCCTATTACCTTATAAACAAGCCTATCTTTATGGTTTAGGTGACGAGAGATACAGCCCCTATAACCTTTGTAAGCATGTTTTAAAACTTCTGGTCTGCCAAGCCCTACAGCCTCCCAACTATGGCTTTTTATATCTTCTAAAACCTTTTCAACACTCTTTTTATGTTCTTCTTTTTCTTTGAATGCTAAAAATTCTTTCTCTTGCTTATGATCTAAAAATCTAAATACAATAGGCAATGAGTTTTCTTGTATAATCTCTGATTGTTGATCATTCATTCGTAAAAAATCTAACTTTATACGAGTTACCCTACGCACTCGCTTTTGCTCTTTCCTTTCCCTTTTTGTAACTCTTTGGCATAGTTGAATATTTTGCTGTGCCTGTTCTTGAACACTTAAACCAGGCATTATTAATTCAACGTAACAACCTTCATTTTGTTGTTCAAGTACTGTTTCAACCTCAGTAAAAGTGGTATTAGTGCTTGCCTTTTCTATAATATATGTACTAGTTTCTGTATCTCCTAACTGCAAGACATCAGTTGCTGCTACGTGGCTCTCTAAGGGCTGTATATTTTCTATAGTAACATCTTTTCTATCTTTTTCAAAAATTTGCTCTTCTTTTTGTATGCTTAATAATGCTGATTCTTTTTCTAAGTAGCTTGTTACTGTTTCGGCCAACTCTTTTACCTCTTCCTCTTCTGTTCCTAAAAGAATAGCTTGGTTTAAGTAGGTATATGCATCTTGCCAATCTTTACAATAATAAGCTAAAACACCCCTTATATAACAAGCATCCTTATCAGACAAGGTAGGTAACAAATCATGAACTTCTTGTATTGCACTTTGGAGGGCTGCTAACCTTTCTTCTTCAGACTGTGTAATAACTAAGTTTGAATCATACAAACGGATAATCTCTAACTTCGCTTTAGGAAGACTTGACCGCTTATAGTACTCCAATGCTTTTTGATATTTAGTATTTCCTTCGCCAGCTTTGATATGTGCTTTCTCATATAATGTGGCAATATGGTAAAATGCTTGAGGTAGTTCGGATTGCTCCCAATAGTACTTAGCTTGCCTATAATCTGGCTTCTTTTTTTTGATGCCTATCCACCCGTTCATATAAGCTACTCCAAGGTTATATGAGCAGTGTTTTTTAATAGGTATAGAGGCTGTCGGCGTACTAATAGCTTCTAACATGGAATTTGCAAATAACTGGTAGTTAGGCTTGCCATTTAAACTACAATATCCTAGTGCATAAAGATCTCCCATGCCTCCTATAGCATCTGAATATCCTTTTTCTACAGCCATGTCATAATGATATTTTGCTAATTTATAATTAGGTTTAGTAATATAACCATAGCAATAAAAATCGCCCAAGTGCGCATGAGCATGTCCCGTGCCAGAACGTTCAAAGCACACTTTAGCCCGTTTATAATCAGGAGCTTGTCTAAGAACTTCTACATACCGTCTTGAGAAAATAACTCCCATATTGCATAGAGCTTGCGGTGTGCCAGACATTTCAGAATATTTTATAGCTTTTTGAAGGTCAGGGTTTCCATTCAGCAAACCATCCATATAAAAAGCCCCTAGGTTACTAAAAGATTCTGCAGTTCCAGATCGCTTATAAAACTGTTTGGCTGCTTGATAGTCAGGTTTACCATCAGCGCTAGTATATCCATTTTGACAAAACAAACCTAAATTATAAAGTGCGTCTGGCAACTTTTGGCATTTAAGAAAACAGGCTTGAGCAGCCTTATAGTTTTGCTCTTGTACATATCGGGCTCCTAGGGCTGAAAGCCGACGGACCATATTAAAATATATTTTCTCTTGAGGTAAACTATCTAAAGCTAGTTCTAACTCTTCTGTCAATTTTCTTAAGCGCTTTACTTTTAGCCCATTTTCTTCTTTGCTAAGGTAAGGTTCAGCCAGGCGACTTTTATAAAATGAACTAATTACCTTGATCCGGATGATTTTTTCAACTAAAGTAGTAACATTATCAACATGATGTAAAAAGACTTTTTTCAGCTCTACATGCCCTTGCTTGATAAGATTTGTTATTTTTGTATGTGACGCAGAAGCATAAGCTTTTGCAGTACCCTCAACCCAGGTATTTTGAAAGGATAAAACATACCACCGTTTCGCTAATTCTATATTTCCCTGTTGCTCGCAAATTTCTCCCAAATTATACATGGCCAGGCTATTTCCACACTTAGCAGCATCCACAAAAAGTTGTATAGCTTCTGCTACGTTATGTGCATTGTCATAAAAATTTGGCTGCAGCTTTAACGTGAATCCTTTTTTAAAATCTTCTTTTACTTTTTCCAAGCTATTTATTTTAGAATAAGGGTTTGCAGGAATTAAATGGTATAGCTCCTTTGGCTGAGGCAACATGGATAATGGCCTATGTTGTTCATACGTACCTTGCTCACCTTTTTCAAGTTCTTGCCTTTTATTTTCTTTTTGTGCTCCCAGGGTAGCCCCTGTTACATCTTCTAACTGTTGCATAGGTGAAGGTGCTAACTTTTTATTATTCTTCTTTTTTCCTTTGCCACCTCCTAACATCCCTGCTTGCCCTATCCATACACGTCCGTATGTTGCCAATTTTTTATCTATTACACGGTTAAGTGTTATGTGTACCTGTTGTTCTCTTTCCTTTGATGCAGCTAGCATAAATAAGTCAATTCCTCGCATTACATAAACAGGCAACCTTTGCACAAGGCTAGCATTTCCCCTATCATAAACCTTAGCATACAAATTACCATTAGGCAAATAGTATAATTTGCGTAACTGATGTCCTTCATATGATGACCAACCTAATGGCCTGTTTACTAACTGCCCTAATTTATGATATTCTATAGATAACGATTCTTGTTGCAACGTACCACTAGAGTTATCATATTTGGCTATATCTGCTTGTAAGGAAGTTTCAGCTATGCTTTGTAAATGGGCCTTTAGTTCCTGTTCTACAGCTACCGAATTACCATACCATAAAATTTCTTTGTTACTTAGTTGTAGCTGATGATTTGTTGATCGTGTTCCTCCTTTCACCTCAAATATCTTATTGTCTGTTGGCGTTATTGTATTGATTTCTGGGTGGTCTACTGTACAACTTGCTAGTAAGAAACTAACTAATACAATACCAGCAACCGTTTGCTTAAAATGATTCTTTATCTTTTCCATAGTTAAATTATGCGTTTGATTATGAAGATCTTATCTATCTAGATGAATTAAACCAACCGATTAACCATGCTTATATGATTATGATTCGAGAATTAATAATAGGCAGCATTCTTGATTAGTGAACTTTAACTATAGCAATTATCCTCTTTTTGATTAGTTAATTTTCTATTATAGACTTAGATATTTTTTTAAATAGATATTTTTTGATTTTTTGACAGCGTTCTAACTAGTATAAACAGAGCCCTTTTCGGAGTGAGCACAAATATAGGCAGATTGTTGTGTAGATACAAGCAATCTTAATTCCCTTTGCATATGGTATCCATTGTCAGATCTTCAATATAGTATTTGACTAACGCTCACATATTCTTTTATAAGGGCACGTTGCACATTGAAAGTGATCTTCAGTTTGTATAAAGGGTATCTGTGGGTCTAATATTTCTTGTAATAGCAATTCTAAGCCTGTTTCAAATTCGCTTTGATAAGGTGTTATATCTTCTATATATCTATAATCTTTAGTATCCACTTGTTTCACCATGAGACGTGGATCAAAATTAGTATTAAAGGCAGACCTAGTATTAACAATACCAGGCATTATCTTATAAGCACTATTGTTAGCGTGCTTTTTAAATAGCCAAGCATAGAAAAAGGTTTGGAATATTACTTTTGTCTTTTGGGCAGTGCTTCTATCAAATAAATTACTAATTTGTTCGACATATTTTTCATCACCACCTGTTTTATAATCTATAACACGAATGGAATCTTGTTTCTGGTCTATTCTATCTATAATACCACTTAAAGCAACTACTTTATCGCTTGTAAGCCTGAAGTGAATCATTAAAGATTGTTGTTTTCCTACTTCTATCCCTACCAACGTAAAAGGTGTGTGCTTTTTATCAATTTCTAATATCTTATTTACTACTTTTTGCATTACCTCTTGTTCTATCAGGTGCTCACCTCCCCACTGTAGTATATGATTACTATATAAAGCATTAGAAAATACTTCTGCTATTATAGCCTGTAATTGACTTTTTAGCTTTTCTAAATCATTTTTTTGAACCATGCTACCTTTGCGAGCTATTTGCAATGGGGCATATAATTTTTCCATTACCTTATGAAACAAACTACCAAATCGTATGGCGTCTGTATCTTCAATAAGCAATTGTTGAGGTACTTGTAGTTGAAGAATATAACGAAAATAAAACCTCAAGCTACAACCTAAATAGGTGTTGAGTGCAGCTGGTGTCAATGAACGTTTTTCTTGTCCATTTTTAACAACAAACTCTTCTAACTTTAATAGGACACCATCATCTTTTTTAATGATAATAGGACAAATAGTGGGTGTATAGATAGCAGTATTTATATAATGCTGTTCTATTGGCAACTTACTTTCATATAGCAATTGCCATAGGTAACGACTCACTTCTTTTGGATTGGTTGCACTTGAAGGAGTATTATAAGTAATATATACTTGCTGAGCTCGTTGGAGTAACCGGTAGAAATAATAAGCATCGAGTGTGGCCTGAAAAATATCCATGGTGGGTAGTCCGTATCCTTTTCTAAGGTTATAAGGAATAAAGGAGCCTTGTGCAGTACTAGCTGGCAAATTACCTTCATTCATACCCACTATAAAAACATACTTAAAGTCTAAGTTAGCTGTTTCCCAAATACGTAATATTTGAATACCCTTTGCTGATGTCTTCTCTTTAAAAGTTAGTTGAAGTGAACGTATTAGCTGCCTGAAAAGTTGTATAAAACGCTCTATAGATACCTTATACAGAGGTGTTATTATGACTTGTATATAGCTTAACTGTTTGATAAGTTCACCTAATGCTTCTTCTTCTAACGCGAGCGATGAATCTTCTTGAGCTTCTAACTGTGCTTTTACAAGCGTCATAACATCAATAACATACTGAGCAATATCTATAGTTGAAGATGCCGGTCGAAAGATTGCTTGGTACAATTCACTAGCTTCTGATAATATTTTTTGTGATGTATAACTTGTATAATGATTGGTTAATAATTGAATAGTTTCGCTAGCTAGCGCTTGGTTGCAATACTTAATTGGTGTATGTTTCAGTAAAGCTATAATGGCCTGAGTGGGAAAATAACCAGCTGGACAAGTTGGCTGCTGTGTGGTAATTTGCAAAGCTAGTATCTGCTCAATAAGCTGATAACTAGCTGTATATGTAATAGGATAACCTAGCGTAGTATTAACGGATTGTAAATTAGTTGGTAGTGCATGCAGCATAGGAAGAAATAAATCTTCGTTCGCTAAAACAATTACTGCTTGGTGTGGTTGAAAGCTATTTCCTTCTTGGTTTATTAATTGCTGTAGCTGGCTGCTTACTAACTCGACTTGCTCTGCTGCAGTATTGGCTTCAAAAAAGTTTATCTTTTTAAAATTATTTTGTATTCTAGCCGGAAAAGGCTTTTTAAAGCTTGTTTGAAAATAGGGTTTTGTTTGATGATGTCTTAAATAATATCCTGCTTCTTGGTTTTTATCATTCATATAATAAGCATCTGTATCCCAGTAAAATTGGGTAGAGATATTACTGTGCAACCAAGCAAAAATTTTCTCTTCTACAGGATGTAAGGCATTGAAGCCTATAAAAAAGAAATGCTTATAGTTAATAAGTAGCTCTTTTGTTAGGTTATTGTATAGCTCTCTATAGCAAAGCCCTGCATATCCTATACCTTTTTTTATTAACTCAGCTGTAAACCTTTTATAAATATGTGGTAATATTTCCCATAATTTCAGGAAATCCTGCTGTTGCGTAGACAGCCGTTTTTCAAAAGATTTCCAAAAAGATTGAATGGCTTCTTTTTGTGCTTCAGAAAGATGCTCGTAAGTAAGTGTTATAGCTTTTTGTTCATATAGATTGGCAAATAGTTGATTAGGGTCAACCAAACACTTATCTAATATATCAAAATCTTGCAGCAGCATATTACCCCATCCATAAAAACGCTCAAAAGGCTCATCAGCAGCCTTAAATTGTTGGAAGGTCTGATAAAGTAATACAAGAAGATCTAAATTAGGAGCAATAGTAATTTTACTGCATTGTTCTATCCATGGTTCTAAAGTTAGCACTTGAGGTAGCCAAGCAGGGTTATCTATTTTATTGCACAAAACTTGTTGAAACCTCTCCACTGCTTTTTGGCCAGGCAATATAAATATAGATCGAGTTATATCTGCTACTGTATATTGCTGAAATAAATCTTCGGTAACCTCCTCTAAAAAGGAATGATAGCTATTATCCATGGTGTTAGTTGTATGTATCTTACACTTTGCACTAATATATACAGTGGCCTACAAAGTATACTAGCTAGTAATAAGTTTATATAACGTCGCTAATCAACTTTCAGAATATGGCTAGATATACATTCATGTATATAGATACAAGCAATTTCTTGCACTTCAATAAGAACTAACTTTTCCTTAAACACTACATATAATTTAAGAGATGCTAGTTGAAGGAATACAACTAAGTTTTATTATATTCTATAATTATAAATCACTTATTTATATATCCATGAGCTTGCGTTCCTACACTAATACTACCCAACTATTAAATCGAGCAATTCAGCTAATCATTTTACTTATAATCTTCAGTATTCATGCATGTTTTTGTACAAATGCTTCCAACAACCAAAACAATAAAAAGCTACCCAAACCTTCATCAGATATACACACAGACAAGCTGTCTTTATCTTTCAAAGAATTAGCCCTTGCTGTAGATAAGAGTGTATTAATAGGAGAAGAACGTACTGTTAAGGTCAGCCTAGATACTACTAAAATTGATATTAGCAAAGAAAATAGAGACCAAGTTAAGTCAAAGAGATTTAAACTAAAAGTTTTTATTAAGCCAGAGGAAAATACAACCGACCCTAATACAACAAGTTATTTAAAGCTTCCAGACACATCCAAAAATACTGAAATTGAAACACACTTATATATGCAGAATGATGCTATAGACCTTGAAGTAGTTCCAGGCGAGGGTGTGAAAAGAGTACCGATAATCCTAGCACTTTATGAAAATGATACTGCCCCAGCACCTATCTATAGTACAACAATCCATTGGAAGTTAAATGCTCACCATCTTCTATTAGAAGGATTATCCGATTTAATTAATGACCAAATAATCAATTTTAGTATTAAAAATGGAGATAACCTACCATTAGATTTAAAGAATACATTACTTACTATTACAGCTAGTCAAGGAGTAACATTCAAAGCTAATGGCAAAGTTTGCACATCTATTGACTTACAAACTCTAGCACAAAATAATACCATAGTGCTAAAACCAAGCGAAAATACACCATCTATAGCATTGCAAGTAGCTGAAGCATACGAAGCCCAAGGATCTGAAATTACTTTAGCAATTAAAAACGGGACAGAAGTAATATTTAGCCAAGTAATTCAATGGAAACAAGAACCTCTTAAACTAAAATTGACAGGGTTACACGATATAACTGATGATGAGACTTTATCTTTTTATATTGAAAACAATGGCAACAAACCTCTTAATCCAGAAAATATCGTCTTAAGTTTAGTGGGTACTCCAGGGGTAATATACAAATTACAGGATAAAACTACTGATTCAATTAATTTAGAAGAATTACTTGCTAGCAATGCTACTAGCCTAGATAAAGGCACAAAGACCATACCTATTAAACTACAAGTAGCTCCTAATACTAACTTAAATCAAGCTGATATTAGTCTACAGATTAAGAAGGGTGCCGAAGAAATAGATAACAAGAAAATTCAGTGGAAAAAAGAGCCTGTTACATTAAAACTGGTAGGCCTGCATGATATAACCAATGAGGAAACTTTATCTTTTTATATTGAAAACAATAGCAACAAACCTCTTAACACAGAAAATGTTGCCTTAAGTTTAGTAGCTACTCCAGGAGTAAAATGGAAATTACAAAATGAAACTATTACTTCAATTAGTTTACGAGAATTACTTGCTAGCAATGCTACTAGCCTGGATAAAGGCACAAAAACCATACCTATACACCTACAGATAGACCCTACTTCTAACCCTAGCCAAAACAAAGTAGTTATAGGATATCTTTTACTCTTTAACTCTTGCTCCCACTTTGTTTTTTCTAGTTCGAACTTTTCATACAGCTTCTTTTCTTGGTCTCTAAGCTGAGCTGCTTCCTCGTATTTCTGATTTCTAACAGCCTTATTTTTATTAGCTTTTATGAGTTCTATGTTGTCCGCTAGTTTAGCAATTTTACTAGGCACTTGTATATTATGCATATGTACGCTAGCACCTACTTCATCCATCACATCAATAGCCTTGTCTGGCAGCAAACGATTACTTATATAACGGTCAGCTAAATCTACACAGGCTTTTATAACTTCTGGCGTATAGGTAACTGAATGATATTCCTCATAAGTATCTTTTAGATTATTTAAAATTTCTATGGATTCTACAATGGTCGTAGGCTCGACTCTGACAGATTGGAATCTGCGGGTTAAGGCACCATCTTTTTCTATATACTGTCTATATTCACTAAGGGTGGTAGCTCCAATACATTGTATATCTCCTCGTGCAAGAGCTGGCTTAAGAATATTGGCAGCATCTAAAGAACCTGCCGCGCTACCTGCACCTACAATAGTATGTAGCTCATCAATAAACAGAATAACTTGCTTTGATTTAACAAGCTCATTCATGATAGCCTTAATGCGTTCTTCAAACTGGCCTCTGTATTTAGTTCCTGCCACTAATGCCGCTACATCTAAACTTACTACCCGCTTACCTAATAGTGGTTTTGCTACTTTCCCTTGCATAATTTGCAAGGCTAAGCCCTCGGCAATAGCAGTTTTTCCTACGCCTGGTTCTCCAATCAACAAAGCGTTATTCTTTCTACGCCTACTTAAAATCTGTGCAACCCTTTCTATTTCCTTTTTTCTACCTATAATAGGATCAAGCTTTCCTTCTTCCGCTAGCTTACTTAAATCTCTGCTAAAGTTATCGAGTATAGGTGTCCTAGTTTTCTCTATATCTTTATGCTTGCTAGTTGTGCTATCTTCACTATCATCCATATTTTCTGAAGCATCATCTCTACTTTCTTCCATTTCTTGTGCTACTATATAGTACTGGCCTAACCTATGAACTATAACACGTTCTATAGCTTCATAGGTAACATTAAACTGATCAAGTATATACTTGGTATGCACATCAGCATTTTTAAGGGCTGCTAATAGTATATGTTCTGTACCTATTGCTTCACTTTTTAGTGCTTTAGCATATTGCTGGGTGAGTTTTAGCAAGCTTTCTATTTCATGGGTAAGCTTTATACCATTAACCTGTCCATTATCTATCATATCCTCCTCATGCTCTTGCTGTTCAGATTTTTCTAATGCTATGCGAAGCTCTTCCATGGGTATTCCAAGGGCAAAAAGAATTTTATAAGCCAAGCAGGATTCATACTGCAAGATTCCTAGCAAGATATGAAGTGGCCTAATAGAATTACTATGTAATTTTAAGGCTTCTTTTCTGCTCAAGGCAATAATTTCCTTGGCTTTGTGGGTTAAGTTAATAGGCATAATATTAAATTTGATTAGAAGACCTACTTATAAATATACTAAATTTTATATTAGCGCTATAGCTCCTCAGGCGAAATGCATGAATTTTTTATAATGTTATATGCGTTAGGGCCTTCGCAAAACAGTAGATCTAAAATACTAAGATTAGCATTAAATATTGTGCCAAATACTTGTTGATAACAACACGGCTTGTACTTTGATCTGCAACTAAAAGGTATTTGGGGACTTATAATATTTCTTGCATCTACTACAGAGCTAGGTGGATTAGCAATATACTCACTAGTTATTTTTATATTTTTTTTCAGGTTCAATAATTCCAAGCAAAGTTTTAGCAGAGCCAGATTAAGCTGGTATAAGTGCGTATACGGCTGGAAAAGTATTTTATGGAAATAACCTGACAAATATTCAAAATAGGGTGCTTTTCCATAGTCAGTACTAATAGACCGCCAGTGACAAATTGGCCACTTTTGCTGGCAGTCAATTTGTATATCTTTATAGAGTATTTTTTTCTTGCCACCTATTACAGGTACCGTAAGCCTATCTATTTGTTGAGAACTAAGAATATAGCATCTATTACCATAAGTTTGTTTTTGATAGTTCCCATAGATTTCTAATTCTATATGATCATAGGACAACAGCCATGTAAAATATTCTATACAAGGCAAGAATTGTAGATCTATGAGTAAGGTATTTGGATACAAGAGTTAACCATATATAGATAGGAAGCTAAACCATGAATATAATTTAGCTTCCTATACATTTTATTGAAAATAATTACTCAGCACCATGGATTAACGTGGCAAGCTTTTTATTAAATATAATGAAAGGTAAACCTACCATAAGCGTAATGAAGAAGATAAGCTGGAAGGTCCTTAAATCTCCGAGGCTCTCCGATTTTTCACCTATCCATGCGGCTAGAAGTTGAGAAAAGCCTATGGCAGCAAAATAAGCGCCCATAATAGATGCACTAATACGCTGCGGTGCCAACTTTGTTACAAAAGATAACGATACTGGCGACAAGCACAGCTCCCCAATCGTATGAAATAGGTAAGCATTAATAAGCCAGTGCAATGAAGATTTTTCAATGCCTGGAGTTTGTCTTTGCAAAACAGCCCCTACCATAAACAGAAAACCTATGCCTACAGCAATGTTGCCAATACCTAATTTATAGAAAGATGATATATGTTTATATCGCTTGGCTAGCCTGTTCCAAATAATAGCTATAACAGGCCCCAAAAGAAGTATAAAAGCTGGGTTCAAAGATTGAAACATACTAGCAGGCACTTCCCATCCAAAAACATATCTATTCGTGTATTCATCTGTATATAGATTCATTAACCCCCCAGCCTGTTCAAAAGCCATGAAAAAACTAAATATACCTATAAAAGATAGTACAAGTGCCCATATACGGTCTTTCTCTTCTTTTGTAAAAGGTGCCTTATTAGTTGTAATAGTTGTTTGGGCAGCTTGGTTCCCTAGCATAGCTCTTGAACTTATACCAACACCCATTAAATATTTTTGGCCTAATAAATAGACAAGAATACCGAATAACATCCCAACACCAGCTATACTAAATCCATAATGCCATCCATATACTTGTGCTACATAACCTACTACCAAGGAAGAAACTATAGCTCCTATATTAATTCCCATATAAAATATCGTAAACCCACCATCTCTTCTCTGATCTCCTATAGCGTATAAACTTCCCACCAATGTAGATATGTTAGGCTTTAAAAGCCCTGTACCAGCAGCGATAAAAAAGAGACCAATCATAAATAACATAACATTTTGCGCGGCTAATAGAAAGTGGCCAATACAAGCTAACATTCCACCCCATAATACAGCAGCTTTTTGTCCTATATATCGATCTGCAATAAGCCCCCCTGGAATTCCTAATACATAAACAGCCATTCCATAAATACCATATAACTTTAAAGCATTGGCATTTGTCCATCCTAAACCTCCCTTAGCTTGATCTACTAAATAAAGCACCAATATGGCTCGCATACCATAGAAGCTAAACCTTTCCCACATTTCTGTTAAGAATAATATAAATAAACCTTTAGGATGTCCTAAGAAACTAGTATTAGTTAAATGTCTGGGTTGTTCCATATATTATAGTGTATTATCAAGGCCCTTCAAAAAACACATAAAGCGACTATGCATTTTTAAATAATTATTGGTTAAGTTTTGAATTTCAAAAGGGCGCTTCTATTTCAATTTAAAAATTAAGGGCCAAAATAAAGCTATAATTTAAATTGTGCAAATCAGTATTAAAAGATACTTGCTTTGCCAAGCACTTTTTAATACTTCCTATCAAGATTATTTATATAACAGAAGACTTATGATTTATTTCTAAGCCACCAATACTTGCTTCCTTGATATCTATTCTCTTTATACTTTCCAAGATAATTGCTTTATATGAAATGAGCTTGATAAAGTTTATGCTAACTGGTATATGAAGATGATAGATAAAAGTCGCATAGAAGCGTTTTACATGTATCTTATTTATCTTCATAGTGGCCTTGCCAAGAAAGTATTAAAATTTCTCCTTTTCCTATTACCTTATAAACAAGCCTATCTTTATGGTTTAGGTGACGAGAGATACAGCCCCTATAACCTTTGTAAGCATGTTTTAAAACTTCTGGTCTGCCAAGCCCTACAGCCTCCCAACTATGGCTTTTTATATCTTCTAAAACCTTTTCAACACTCTTTTTATGTTCTTCTTTTTCTTTGAATGCTAAAAATTCTTTCTCTTGCTTATGATCTAAAAATCTAAATACAATAGGCAATGAGTTTTCTTGTATAATCTCTGATTGTTGATCATTCATTCGTAAAAAATCTAACTTTATACGAGTTACCCTACGCACTCGCTTTTGCTCTTTCCTTTCCCTTTTTGTAACTCTTTGGCATAGTTGAATATTTTGCTGTGCCTGTTCTTGAACACTTAAACCAGGCATTATTAATTCAACGTAACAACCTTCATTTTGTTGTTCAAGTACTGTTTCAACCTCAGTAAAAGTGGTATTAGTGCTTGCCTTTTCTATAATATATGTACTAGTTTCTGTATCTCCTAACTGCAAGACATCAGTTGCTGCTACGTGGCTCTCTAAGGGCTGTATATTTTCTATAGTAACATCTTTTCTATCTTTTTCAAAAATTTGCTCTTCTTTTTGTATGCTTAATAATGCTGATTCTTTTTCTAAGTAGCTTGTTACTGTTTCGGCCAACTCTTTTACCTCTTCCTCTTCTGTTCCTAAAAGAATAGCTTGGTTTAAGTAGGTATATGCATCTTGCCAATCTTTACAATAATAAGCTAAAACACCCCTTATATAACAAGCATCCTTATCAGACAAGGTAGGTAACAAATCATGAACTTCTTGTATTGCACTTTGGAGGGCTGCTAACCTTTCTTCTTCAGACTGTGTAATAACTAAGTTTGAATCATACAAACGGATAATCTCTAACTTCGCTTTAGGAAGACTTGACCGCTTATAGTACTCCAATGCTTTTTGATATTTAGTATTTCCTTCGCCAGCTTTGATATGTGCTTTCTCATATAATGTGGCAATATGGTAAAATGCTTGAGGTAGTTCGGATTGCTCCCAATAGTACTTAGCTTGCCTATAATCTGGCTTCTTTTTTTTGATGCCTATCCACCCGTTCATATAAGCTACTCCAAGGTTATATGAGCAGTGTTTTTTAATAGGTATAGAGGCTGTCGGCGTACTAATAGCTTCTAACATGGAATTTGCAAATAACTGGTAGTTAGGCTTGCCATTTAAACTACAATATCCTAGTGCATAAAGATCTCCCATGCCTCCTATAGCATCTGAATATCCTTTTTCTACAGCCATGTCATAATGATATTTTGCTAATTTATAATTAGGTTTAGTAATATAACCATAGCAATAAAAATCGCCCAAGTGCGCATGAGCATGTCCCGTGCCAGAACGTTCAAAGCACACTTTAGCCCGTTTATAATCAGGAGCTTGTCTAAGAACTTCTACATACCGTCTTGAGAAAATAACTCCCATATTGCATAGAGCTTGCGGTGTGCCAGACATTTCAGAATATTTTATAGCTTTTTGAAGGTCAGGGTTTCCATTCAGCAAACCATCCATATAAAAAGCCCCTAGGTTACTAAAAGATTCTGCAGTTCCAGATCGCTTATAAAACTGTTTGGCTGCTTGATAGTCAGGTTTACCATCAGCGCTAGTATATCCATTTTGACAAAACAAACCTAAATTATAAAGTGCGTCTGGCAACTTTTGGCATTTAAGAAAACAGGCTTGAGCAGCCTTATAGTTTTGCTCTTGTACATATCGGGCTCCTAGGGCTGAAAGCCGACGGACCATATTAAAATATATTTTCTCTTGAGGTAAACTATCTAAAGCTAGTTCTAACTCTTCTGTCAATTTTCTTAAGCGCTTTACTTTTAGCCCATTTTCTTCTTTGCTAAGGTAAGGTTCAGCCAGGCGACTTTTATAAAATGAACTAATTACCTTGATCCGGATGATTTTTTCAACTAAAGTAGTAACATTATCAACATGATGTAAAAAGACTTTTTTCAGCTCTACATGCCCTTGCTTGATAAGATTTGTTATTTTTGTATGTGACGCAGAAGCATAAGCTTTTGCAGTACCCTCAACCCAGGTATTTTGAAAGGATAAAACATACCACCGTTTCGCTAATTCTATATTTCCCTGTTGCTCGCAAATTTCTCCCAAATTATACATGGCCAGGCTATTTCCACACTTAGCAGCATCCACAAAAAGTTGTATAGCTTCTGCTACGTTATGTGCATTGTCATAAAAATTTGGCTGCAGCTTTAACGTGAATCCTTTTTTAAAATCTTCTTTTACTTTTTCCAAGCTATTTATTTTAGAATAAGGGTTTGCAGGAATTAAATGGTATAGCTCCTTTGGCTGAGGCAACATGGATAATGGCCTATGTTGTTCATACGTACCTTGCTCACCTTTTTCAAGTTCTTGCCTTTTATTTTCTTTTTGTGCTCCCAGGGTAGCCCCTGTTACATCTTCTAACTGTTGCATAGGTGAAGGTGCTAACTTTTTATTATTCTTCTTTTTTCCTTTGCCACCTCCTAACATCCCTGCTTGCCCTATCCATACACGTCCGTATGTTGCCAATTTTTTATCTATTACACGGTTAAGTGTTATGTGTACCTGTTGTTCTCTTTCCTTTGATGCAGCTAGCATAAATAAGTCAATTCCTCGCATTACATAAACAGGCAACCTTTGCACAAGGCTAGCATTTCCCCTATCATAAACCTTAGCATACAAATTACCATTAGGCAAATAGTATAATTTGCGTAACTGATGTCCTTCATATGATGACCAACCTAATGGCCTGTTTACTAACTGCCCTAATTTATGATATTCTATAGATAACGATTCTTGTTGCAACGTACCACTAGAGTTATCATATTTGGCTATATCTGCTTGTAAGGAAGTTTCAGCTATGCTTTGTAAATGGGCCTTTAGTTCCTGTTCTACAGCTACCGAATTACCATACCATAAAATTTCTTTGTTACTTAGTTGTAGCTGATGATTTGTTGATCGTGTTCCTCCTTTCACCTCAAATATCTTATTGTCTGTTGGCGTTATTGTATTGATTTCTGGGTGGTCTACTGTACAACTTGCTAGTAAGAAACTAACTAATACAATACCAGCAACCGTTTGCTTAAAATGATTCTTTATCTTTTCCATAGTTAAATTATGCGTTTGATTATGAAGATCTTATCTATCTAGATGAATTAAACCAACCGATTAACCATGCTTATATGATTATGATTCGAGAATTAATAATAGGCAGCATTCTTGATTAGTGAACTTTAACTATAGCAATTATCCTCTTTTTGATTAGTTAATTTTCTATTATAGACTTAGATATTTTTTTAAATAGATATTTTTTGATTTTTTGACAGCGTTCTAACTAGTATAAACAGAGCCCTTTTCGGAGTGAGCACAAATATAGGCAGATTGTTGTGTAGATACAAGCAATCTTAATTCCCTTTGCATATGGTATCCATTGTCAGATCTTCAATATAGTATTTGACTAACGCTCACATATTCTTTTATAAGGGCACGTTGCACATTGAAAGTGATCTTCAGTTTGTATAAAGGGTATCTGTGGGTCTAATATTTCTTGTAATAGCAATTCTAAGCCTGTTTCAAATTCGCTTTGATAAGGTGTTATATCTTCTATATATCTATAATCTTTAGTATCCACTTGTTTCACCATGAGACGTGGATCAAAATTAGTATTAAAGGCAGACCTAGTATTAACAATACCAGGCATTATCTTATAAGCACTATTGTTAGCGTGCTTTTTAAATAGCCAAGCATAGAAAAAGGTTTGGAATATTACTTTTGTCTTTTGGGCAGTGCTTCTATCAAATAAATTACTAATTTGTTCGACATATTTTTCATCACCACCTGTTTTATAATCTATAACACGAATGGAATCTTGTTTCTGGTCTATTCTATCTATAATACCACTTAAAGCAACTACTTTATCGCTTGTAAGCCTGAAGTGAATCATTAAAGATTGTTGTTTTCCTACTTCTATCCCTACCAACGTAAAAGGTGTGTGCTTTTTATCAATTTCTAATATCTTATTTACTACTTTTTGCATTACCTCTTGTTCTATCAGGTGCTCACCTCCCCACTGTAGTATATGATTACTATATAAAGCATTAGAAAATACTTCTGCTATTATAGCCTGTAATTGACTTTTTAGCTTTTCTAAATCATTTTTTTGAACCATGCTACCTTTGCGAGCTATTTGCAATGGGGCATATAATTTTTCCATTACCTTATGAAACAAACTACCAAATCGTATGGCGTCTGTATCTTCAATAAGCAATTGTTGAGGTACTTGTAGTTGAAGAATATAACGAAAATAAAACCTCAAGCTACAACCTAAATAGGTGTTGAGTGCAGCTGGTGTCAATGAACGTTTTTCTTGTCCATTTTTAACAACAAACTCTTCTAACTTTAATAGGACACCATCATCTTTTTTAATGATAATAGGACAAATAGTGGGTGTATAGATAGCAGTATTTATATAATGCTGTTCTATTGGCAACTTACTTTCATATAGCAATTGCCATAGGTAACGACTCACTTCTTTTGGATTGGTTGCACTTGAAGGAGTATTATAAGTAATATATACTTGCTGAGCTCGTTGGAGTAACCGGTAGAAATAATAAGCATCGAGTGTGGCCTGAAAAATATCCATGGTGGGTAGTCCGTATCCTTTTCTAAGGTTATAAGGAATAAAGGAGCCTTGTGCAGTACTAGCTGGCAAATTACCTTCATTCATACCCACTATAAAAACATACTTAAAGTCTAAGTTAGCTGTTTCCCAAATACGTAATATTTGAATACCCTTTGCTGATGTCTTCTCTTTAAAAGTTAGTTGAAGTGAACGTATTAGCTGCCTGAAAAGTTGTATAAAACGCTCTATAGATACCTTATACAGAGGTGTTATTATGACTTGTATATAGCTTAACTGTTTGATAAGTTCACCTAATGCTTCTTCTTCTAACGCGAGCGATGAATCTTCTTGAGCTTCTAACTGTGCTTTTACAAGCGTCATAACATCAATAACATACTGAGCAATATCTATAGTTGAAGATGCCGGTCGAAAGATTGCTTGGTACAATTCACTAGCTTCTGATAATATTTTTTGTGATGTATAACTTGTATAATGATTGGTTAATAATTGAATAGTTTCGCTAGCTAGCGCTTGGTTGCAATACTTAATTGGTGTATGTTTCAGTAAAGCTATAATGGCCTGAGTGGGAAAATAACCAGCTGGACAAGTTGGCTGCTGTGTGGTAATTTGCAAAGCTAGTATCTGCTCAATAAGCTGATAACTAGCTGTATATGTAATAGGATAACCTAGCGTAGTATTAACGGATTGTAAATTAGTTGGTAGTGCATGCAGCATAGGAAGAAATAAATCTTCGTTCGCTAAAACAATTACTGCTTGGTGTGGTTGAAAGCTATTTCCTTCTTGGTTTATTAATTGCTGTAGCTGGCTGCTTACTAACTCGACTTGCTCTGCTGCAGTATTGGCTTCAAAAAAGTTTATCTTTTTAAAATTATTTTGTATTCTAGCCGGAAAAGGCTTTTTAAAGCTTGTTTGAAAATAGGGTTTTGTTTGATGATGTCTTAAATAATATCCTGCTTCTTGGTTTTTATCATTCATATAATAAGCATCTGTATCCCAGTAAAATTGGGTAGAGATATTACTGTGCAACCAAGCAAAAATTTTCTCTTCTACAGGATGTAAGGCATTGAAGCCTATAAAAAAGAAATGCTTATAGTTAATAAGTAGCTCTTTTGTTAGGTTATTGTATAGCTCTCTATAGCAAAGCCCTGCATATCCTATACCTTTTTTTATTAACTCAGCTGTAAACCTTTTATAAATATGTGGTAATATTTCCCATAATTTCAGGAAATCCTGCTGTTGCGTAGACAGCCGTTTTTCAAAAGATTTCCAAAAAGATTGAATGGCTTCTTTTTGTGCTTCAGAAAGATGCTCGTAAGTAAGTGTTATAGCTTTTTGTTCATATAGATTGGCAAATAGTTGATTAGGGTCAACCAAACACTTATCTAATATATCAAAATCTTGCAGCAGCATATTACCCCATCCATAAAAACGCTCAAAAGGCTCATCAGCAGCCTTAAATTGTTGGAAGGTCTGATAAAGTAATACAAGAAGATCTAAATTAGGAGCAATAGTAATTTTACTGCATTGTTCTATCCATGGTTCTAAAGTTAGCACTTGAGGTAGCCAAGCAGGGTTATCTATTTTATTGCACAAAACTTGTTGAAACCTCTCCACTGCTTTTTGGCCAGGCAATATAAATATAGATCGAGTTATATCTGCTACTGTATATTGCTGAAATAAATCTTCGGTAACCTCCTCTAAAAAGGAATGATAGCTATTATCCATGGTGTTAGTTGTATGTATCTTACACTTTGCACTAATATATACAGTGGCCTACAAAGTATACTAGCTAGTAATAAGTTTATATAACGTCGCTAATCAACTTTCAGAATATGGCTAGATATACATTCATGTATATAGATACAAGCAATTTCTTGCACTTCAATAAGAACTAACTTTTCCTTAAACACTACATATAATTTAAGAGATGCTAGTTGAAGGAATACAACTAAGTTTTATTATATTCTATAATTATAAATCACTTATTTATATATCCATGAGCTTGCGTTCCTACACTAATACTACCCAACTATTAAATCGAGCAATTCAGCTAATCATTTTACTTATAATCTTCAGTATTCATGCATGTTTTTGTACAAATGCTTCCAACAACCAAAACAATAAAAAGCTACCCAAACCTTCATCAGATATACACACAGACAAGCTGTCTTTATCTTTCAAAGAATTAGCCCTTGCTGTAGATAAGAGTGTATTAATAGGAGAAGAACGTACTGTTAAGGTCAGCCTAGATACTACTAAAATTGATATTAGCAAAGAAAATAGAGACCAAGTTAAGTCAAAGAGATTTAAACTAAAAGTTTTTATTAAGCCAGAGGAAAATACAACCGACCCTAATACAACAAGTTATTTAAAGCTTCCAGACACATCCAAAAATACTGAAATTGAAACACACTTATATATGCAGAATGATGCTATAGACCTTGAAGTAGTTCCAGGCGAGGGTGTGAAAAGAGTACCGATAATCCTAGCACTTTATGAAAATGATACTGCCCCAGCACCTATCTATAGTACAACAATCCATTGGAAGTTAAATGCTCACCATCTTCTATTAGAAGGATTATCCGATTTAATTAATGACCAAATAATCAATTTTAGTATTAAAAATGGAGATAACCTACCATTAGATTTAAAGAATACATTACTTACTATTACAGCTAGTCAAGGAGTAACATTCAAAGCTAATGGCAAAGTTTGCACATCTATTGACTTACAAACTCTAGCACAAAATAATACCATAGTGCTAAAACCAAGCGAAAATACACCATCTATAGCATTGCAAGTAGCTGAAGCATACGAAGCCCAAGGATCTGAAATTACTTTAGCAATTAAAAACGGGACAGAAGTAATATTTAGCCAAGTAATTCAATGGAAACAAGAACCTCTTAAACTAAAATTGACAGGGTTACACGATATAACTGATGATGAGACTTTATCTTTTTATATTGAAAACAATGGCAACAAACCTCTTAATCCAGAAAATATCGTCTTAAGTTTAGTGGGTACTCCAGGGGTAATATACAAATTACAGGATAAAACTACTGATTCAATTAATTTAGAAGAATTACTTGCTAGCAATGCTACTAGCCTAGATAAAGGCACAAAGACCATACCTATTAAACTACAAGTAGCTCCTAATACTAACTTAAATCAAGCTGATATTAGTCTACAGATTAAGAAGGGTGCCGAAGAAATAGATAACAAGAAAATTCAGTGGAAAAAAGAGCCTGTTACATTAAAACTGGTAGGCCTGCATGATATAACCAATGAGGAAACTTTATCTTTTTATATTGAAAACAATAGCAACAAACCTCTTAACACAGAAAATGTTGCCTTAAGTTTAGTAGCTACTCCAGGAGTAAAATGGAAATTACAAAATGAAACTATTACTTCAATTAGTTTACGAGAATTACTTGCTAGCAATGCTACTAGCCTGGATAAAGGCACAAAAACCATACCTATACACCTACAGATAGACCCTACTTCTAACCCTAGCCAAAACAAAGCTGACATAACTTTACAAATTAAGCAAGGCAACCAAGTAATAGAGGCTCAATTTATCAAATGGGAAAGACAGCCTATTAGCTTAAGATTTGTAGGAGTCCATGATATTATAGACGATGAGGTATTAGAGTTTACTATAGAAAATAGTGGATTACAACCTATCCATCCAAGGGATATTACTGTAAGCTTATTACCTACAGAAGGCGTAGCATTTAATTTGAATGGTAATCTTCTTTCTTCCATTAACTTGCAGCAAATACTTCCTGACAAAACTACTACTTTAAACAAAAGTGTTTCTACTAAACCTATACAACTACAAGTGGCCCACAATATAGGTAAAGACCAAGCTGAAATAACTTTACAGATCAAACAAGGTGATGTAGTAATAGATTCCCAGCCAGTCCAGTGGAAACAGCAGCCTATTGACTTAAAATTTATAGGTCTTCATAATATCACAGGTAATGAGGCACTGGAATTTTTTATAGAGAGCAATAGTGACAAACCTATATATGCAAATGATATAACGCTGAGCTTGGAAACTATAGATAGTGCTGAATTTAGACTAAATGATAAACTTGCTTCCTCAATTAGCTTAAATGAATTATTACCTCATAAAGCTATTGCATTAGATAAAGGCACCACAATCATTCCAGTAAAGCTACAGTTACAGAAAGCATATAAGCAACAACAAGCTACCATAAACTTAGTATTGAAGCGACATGAAACATCGATAACTAGTAATACAATTACTTGGTATGGCCAAGAGGATATTGCCCTGGCATTTCCTGATTTAAAGGCAGCGAGAATAACAGGAGATGAAAAACTAGCCTTTACTATTATCAATCAGAAAGACCCGGTCGATATGGATGAAATGTTAGTATGGCTAGAAGCGCAGAACAGCTCCTTCCCTATTGAAAATTTATTTACTTTAAACGGTATGGCTATACCTAGTGAAGGAATTCGTCTATCTAGGTTAGTAATAGATCAACGTACCACTGTATTAAACAAAGGTAGCAATACAGGCACGATCACTTTACAATCACTTACAACTAATAAACTTCTAGAAGCTACTATTAAGGTATATCTAAAAAGGAAAGGACAAGTTTGGTCTAGCCCAAGCATCCAATGGGAAAGAGGAGAAATCAAACTGAATTTTCAAGATATTCCTAACAGACAGCTTAGGAATGCTGACGTTTTAAATTTTAAAATCAAGAATAATGGGTCATATGTCGAAACAAAAGATATTTTATTGGTGTTAGACAATCCAGTAAAAGATCATTATAGTTTTAAAATTAACAACCAACCATTAGATGCTAATAATAGCATAAATTTAGCTAAGGTATTACCTGCTTATTTAACCGAATTGAGTCCTGCACAAGAGGTAAATATTAGCATTAAAAAAGAAGAAATAGAAACTAGCAGTCCTGCTACGGCAGCTTCCATTTCTTTACAATTAATAAATCAAAATGCTACGTTTCAATCTGAAAAAGTAGAAGTAAGCTGGGAACTTAAAAAAGTTAATTTAAATCAAAAATCCAGTATCCAGAATTTGAGAAATAATACCAAAACAAAGAATAAAAATATTGATTTAAAACTAGAAGTAGGTCAATCAGAGTTAGAAGGCGATACTAAAAGCTTTACAGTAATTATACTTAATCAAGGTGACACAATAGATGCTGGCGACCATAAAAAAATATCCTTATATGTTACAAGGATCCAAGGAGATGGTACAATTCCAGCATTAGACAATGGCAAATCAAATAAGGGTAAAAAGTATAAGTTTGTAAACAACCTATTTGAATTGCCTTCTCAAGCTTACTGGGAGAAGAAACTAACCTTAGCAACTAAAGACCAAGCCATTATATATGAGTTACAACTATATCTCAATAAAAAACCTATAAGTGAGCCCTTACAGGTAACCTGGAAACCTAAACCAATTGGGCTACAACTTAAAATTGATACACAGGCACCTAAATGGAACCAGCAAGATTTTACTATACGCGTCATTAATCCAACCGATAAACTTGTCGTCCCACACGATGGGATAAACATAAAAGTTACCAATATCAAGGGAAGTGGTATTATTGCTAATTTAAAAGGTTTTTCGCTCAGTCAAAAAAATAAAAAGGACTACCTATTCATACATCCCACTTTTAAATTAGAACCTGCAACCGAGTGGCAAGACAACTTATCCATAGAACCTCTTGATCCCTTATTATCAGATCAAGAAATTATTTATGAGCTTCAATTGTATGCTGAAAATCAAAAGATAGGCGATCCTGTTCTAGTAAAATGGAAATCAAGAAGAAGTAAACTACAGGTTACAATTAATAAGAAAGAATTAGAAGGGCCTAATAATCATTTTAAGATTACTGTACTTAACCAAGGAGATATTTTAAAGGATATAGAGACTGACAGAAGCAATGAAGGAACCTGGTATATAGGTATAGAAAAATTACATGGAGATCAAGCAGATTTGGAATTTCTTGGTAAAGGACAGAAAAAGAGTTTCTCTATACGCACTAAAGGAAGCAAAACTTTAAGAATTAGCTCTCCACTTAAAGACCAATCTCAAAGTTACTCATTTCATATTGAGCACCATAGAGAAACTAAGGTGCAATTTAGATTCACGTTACTATATGTATATAATATTGACAATCAAGAAAAAGTAAAAACTATAGGCACTCCCATAACAGTAACATGGAAAAACACTAGTAAGTGGCAGAATTATGAATAGAAAAGGATTCTATTAACGTGTTTAGTCTTGGCCAAAATTGAAGTACAAAGTTCAAGCTTACTAGATGTTTGATCCCTAACAATTATGGTTATATCAGCATAGCTAATATAAGGGACCAAAATCAAGCAAAAAGATTATGAGCCAACTATTACATAAATGCGCCAGGACAACAGAGAAAACCCGCAGAGAAATACAGCTATCAAAACAGAACATAGCAACACTTGCTAGACAATATGGAGTTAATCGTAAAACGATAGCTAAATGGAAAAACAGGACTTCTTGCCAAGATTCACCCATGGGACCTAAAGTAAAACGCTCTAAAGTATTAACCCAGCAAGAGGAACAAGTTGTTATTGCTTTTAGAAAGCCCACTCAATTGCCTTTGGATGATTGTCTGTATACTTTACAAGAAATCATATCTCACTTATCTCGTTCTACTTTGCATCGCTGTTTTTAGCGTCATGACTGTCCTAAGCTAGAGAAAGGACAGGCTAAGGAGAAAGCAATTAAGAAGCAGTTTAAAGTCTATCCCACCCGTTATTTTCATATAGACATAGCAGAAATGCAAACAGCACAGGGTAAACTATATTTATTTGTAGCAATAGATAGGACTAGTAAATTTTGCTATGCTAGTCTATATGAATTTGCTTCTAAGTCGGCAGCAGTAGGCTTTCTAGAAGATCTAATAGCTTGTGTTCCCTATAAGATCCATAAAATACTAACAGATAATGGAGTACAATTTACCAATAGAAAAGAAGGAGAATTAGCATTGGAGCATATGTTTGGTCGTATTTGTGAACAAGAAGGGATTACACATAGAAGGACTCAAGTAGCTCATCCATGGACTAATGGCCAGGTGGAGCGTATAAACAGAACTATTAAACAGCGACTGTACAAAGCTATTATTATAGCAACCACCAACAATTAAAGCGTCATCTAAATGACTTCTTGTTAGCTTATAATTTCGCTCGTAGACTCAAAGCTTTAAGAGGCAAAACCCCTTGGCAATTTATAGAGGAACAATGGCAAAAAATCCCTCAGCTTTTTCACCAAAATATTAATACCTTCACTAAGGGACTAAACAAAATTTATCCTTCTTAATGCCTGCTAGGGCTGTGTCGAGGAACTAGCTCATGTTTTGGAATTCATCCCAGCGGGGATGTTGTTCACCTGTTAATCGATTTGGAATTCATCCCAGCGGGGATGTTGTTCACCTGTTAATCGATAATATTCTCTCATCAGCTCCTTTAATTTATTAATCTGAGTGTCTCGAACTCGCCAATTATTTTTTTGCTGTTCGTCCGTTGGGGTCACCGTTACCATTCTGGTAACATAACAGGAGGATCTGTGGGTGCGTTGCATCCCATGGGCACCATCCAGTCCACAGCCCCCCTCATAACGGCATGTCAATACTGACTTGGGCTCCTCGTATGGTTTTAGTTGGAATGGTCGGAGGCTGTTTATAGCCCCAGAAATGCTCGTTTCTAAGTCCCTAATGGGAGCGCACAACCTATAGATGACTATATACTCCCGACCTTGCGCATCTTGTATAATACATTCTTGAAATATTGGGGTTTTCCCCTCTTTCGCAGCGCTAACAACAGAAAACATTTTACCATCCGTAATATTTACCTCTTTTCCAGTGCTGCCCTCCAAACAGGATAAATGTTCTATTTGTTCCTTGTTATCGCCCGCAGGTCGTTTCTGCAGTAAATTATAGGTTTCAGATGGTGCTCCCGGCCAATCTTTAAGCCGAGTTTTTGGAAACTCTTCATAAGTGACCTTTGCTGTTATCTCACCTTGCACGAGCCCTTGGAAATGATAAAACTTTTTTGAAGGATCCTTTTGAAAAACAGTATCTTCAATCTTCGGATGAGGAAATACTTGTCGATGAGCCGTGATGGGATAGGACTTCTTGTTGAGATAAAGGGTACCACTAAGTTCTACAACAGTGGTATTTTCAATTTCCCTTTTTGAAACATAGCTGACGCTTGGATTATACTTATCAGGGATAATTTTTATGTTATCAACCACGTGCGTTCCAATGAAGCGATAACCGCCAGGCGGAATAGAAAATAGATACTGTGCTAAAGAGGGAGCTAAGTCTTGCACGTCCACAGAAAAATCATAAGCAACATTAACTTGATTACTAAAATATCCCTGCCCTAGCCACTGCGTAAATTCTGCGTAGCTTCCAAAAGAGGGGGGCTTATGCGGCAAGACACACCTGACAGGCGTGGCTTCACAATCAACTTTAATTTCAAAGTTAATATCCGGGTAGTTTAGAGGAGAAGAAGCGAAATCAGTCAGAAAAAGCCGAGCGGGAACACTCATATGCCCTTTCTCCGTATATCTTCCAAGACTTTTTAGGTCTATACTTATTTTAAGCATAACATTCTTTCCTGTTGCCAGAGGCGCTTCCAATGTTTCATCGGCCCCCTTGACCAACTGCATCACGGATGGTTGCTTTTGTGCCCCGAGTGAGTTTTCTTCTCGTACCTCTAAGCATTTACTTGTAGCTTGGTATTGTTTCACTGTCTTCTCATACTCTTCATTTTCTTTTTCTTCCCAATTTTTCCTTTTAGCCTCTTCTCTTTCCTGCTGTTGTTTTATCCTTTCTATTTCTTCCCTTTGTTGTCTGAGTTCTTCGCTTCTTATACGCTCCCTTTCTTCAAACTCTTCCTTCTGCTTTTTAAGCTCTTCGCTTGATTGCTGTAATTGAGCATGTATAGTGTTTATTCTAACAGCTTGTTCTGAATTTCTTTTACTTAACTCAGCTATTTCTTGTTTATATTTTCTTTCTATTTCATTGACCTTTTCTTGGAAATTAGTGATATCTATTCTATTAACATCTTTCTCAAGGATTCTGTTTCCTGGTAGCCTACAAGTAAACTTTACCAGTTTATCTCGATTATCGCTGTTCATTGGAAAATATACATCTTCTTCATCCTCCATATCACTATCCTTTTTAAGAATAAGCGTTGATATAGGTTGTTTAACCAAGGTCGTCAAATATGGTTCTAAGCCTTCTTGATTGATTTGCTTAATAATACGGGGGGTAACTTTATTGAAAATAAGTCCAAATTCAAAAGGAACTTTAATAGCCCCACAAACTGCATTAACAGTTGCAAGGTCAGCAGGCCTTATTCTGCCTGAATCTAGCATAGCAACAAAAATTATTTTATAGTTATCATTATGTTTAAGTGCTTTTTCTATTTCTTCGGCAGCCTTATCCCGTAACTTTACATCATCCAAGCCAGGGGTATCAATATATAAGTTGTCTACATGTTTAAATTCTTGTTCCTTGGTAGTCATTCCTTTCCCAATCATTGCCCCTGATTTAAAAACAGGTTTTTGAAAAATAGAATTACACAAAGAACTTTTCCCAACTCCTGGGTTACCACAGAAAACTATAATCCCTTCAACTCCTGATTCCTCTTCCGTACGTATCCTATTTGCTGGTTGTAGATGTGAAAATCTACTTCTAGAAGAAATTTGTGAAGCAGGCTGCTGCATCTGAGCTAATTGCCCCTCTAATTGGATAGCCCTTTGCTGCTGTTGCTGTAATAGACTACCTTTTAATTCTAGCTCTTGCTGTATATCTTCTTCACGCAGTTTAATGGCTGCTTCGATATTACCCATATTTAACTGATGCCTAGCTAAAACAGGTATTTGTACCTTTAAATCCTGAATCAGACTACGCATGGTATAATTAGCAATCAGATCGGTACTAAGCAGTCTAGCGCCAGTTCTAGGGCTAGTGCGTCTTCCTGTATTAAACCATTGCTGTATTGCTGCTCTTTCATAGGTATGGCCATCCTGCGCAATGACTGGGTCTTCCATAATCTCTTGGGTGATGGAACAAAAGCATTCGTTGGGAATGGCTTCATCTTCTGAGTCCTCTTCTTCTGCTTCCTCTTCTCCTTGCAACATCCCCCCCATCAAGCCCGCTCCCTTGTAAATAACTACTTTTGCTGGCTGCTCGCCTTTGGCTAATTGCAGATGAATACGATATTGTTGTGCTTGCTTGCTCAGATGAGGTAAGCTAGCGAGTTCTGCGCCTTGCTCAACATCCACATCTATTCTATGATAGGTTTTACTAAACCCTTCAGATGCACTCATCTTGACATCCGCTTTCAGCTTACCTGCTTCCTGGTAAAGTGTGACGCTATGCCCCCCTTCTGCTGTTAGCTCTTGACTTGCTAAAGGCTGGATGTTGGTTTGTATTTGTGGGGTTAGTTGTTGCTGGGTATATCGTTGTATCTGTGGGTCTTTTTCTTCGCCCATAGGTATAATTAAATTATTTAACCCTCCACAGCTTTGTAAGAAAAAGCTGATAAGTAAAACATAGGATATATATTGCTGAAACAGCGGATAAGTCTTTTTCATAGTGGAGTGTTTATACGGGAAGCATAATAATAAGTAAACACCTCATTTACAAAAACATACTAGCCTTTTTACCACTTTAAATTATATTTAAAGTATCTTTTATATCAAATAAGAGGCCAATGGGATAAAAAACTTTCAAATAATAAATGGCTATGGTAAATAGCTTATGATCATAGGCCATAAAACTTTTAATAAAAAAGCTGTTTATGCTTACTTAATTTAAAACACTAACGTTAAACCTGCTGCGAGAAAAGTTGATAAATAAGGTAAAAAGGGTTCCATGTAAACTTTGGTAAATAAAAGAAATAAGTATGCATTTAACCTACGCTAGAATAAGCAAGTACCCATACAATTTTAGGAGAATAACTGACATAAGGCTAAAAACATTTGAGTCGCTGCGAAACGGCGACTAGAAAAAAAATGGAACCATATTATATACAATTAAGAAAAATCAAGAGAGAAAATGTGTATAAAAAAGTATAAAAAAAGCCATGTTAGCTTTTGTAAAATAATAAGTTTAGGCATTAAAAATTTAATTAACCCACTAAGTAAACGTTTTTCAGCCTCTATATTGCCTCACCAAAAGACTTTTAAAGCTCCTTGTTGACGTAAAGAGTGATTATTAAGCTGTAATCTGTCGGCTTCTTCTTTAAGCCATCGGTCTAGCTGTTTGGTAGTAGAAGCCCCTATGATTAAACATTTAAACTCAAACTGTTCCAATAGCAGCTTTAAAGATTGTATGCTATTCCCTTCTATTACTAAAAAATCTGTGTAAATTTTTTGCTGCAAGTCAGGGAAATATGAGCCTGACTTATTAAGAAAAATAAATTTCTTCTGATTCCATACACCTATTGTAATTCCATGCCAATCCGATAAAGGTATAGTAGCCTTATCACTTGCTTGCTTAAAAGTATAACTATAATTCTTATGTATACCTATGGCTACCTGGCTAGACTTAACATGATAGACAAACTTTTTATCCTGCTTATATAATTCTTCATCAACCAATAGTAGATTCTCTCTACCTTTCAACAAACCAACTGCTTGATGACCAGGAATACTATAAAAAACTATACCCTGTTGGTGTGCATGTTGTATAATAGCTAGTGTAGTACGTATGCTAAGCAGCACAGCAATTGAACTAATAGGCCAAAGTAACCAGAATTTTCTTTTAGCCAGAAATACCAGCACACTTATTATTAATCCATACCATAGCAATAAGTCTTGCGTATGAATATAGATATCAAACACTACACTGTAAGGAAGGCTACTAATCCATGCTACAAATTGATTAACTAAGCCAGCCAAATATTCAAGTATCCAAGCTATGTAAACGCTTAACTTAACCCACCAACAAGTAAATAATACACACAATCCTAAAATAAAAATAAAGAAGGCTGCTGGTACTACTACCCAATTTGAAAAAATGAAATAAGTTGGAAATTGATGAAAATAATATAAGCTAATCGGCGTAGTGGCCAATTGTGCAGCTAAAGACACAGAGGTCCATAGCCAAAGTTGACGAAACACTATATTCTTAAAGTTGAACCAACCATAAATTTTAGGTTGCAAATATATGATGCCTAATACCGCCAAATAAGATAGCTGAAAGCTAACTGAAAAAATCAACAGTGGATTAATTAACAATAATATAAAAGCAGATACTGATAATAGATTATAAATATTGCCTGCCCTACCCAATAGCCTTGCCACAATTACGAGACTGAACATCAGGGTAGCACGTACTACAGAAGGTGTTAAACCCGTCATACCAGCATATATCCAAAGCGCTCCACATATCAGTATAGAACCAAGCCACTTGCTCCTTGTTTGAGATTTCTTACGCCTGTATAATAGAACACTCAGCAACCAATATAATATACCTACATGCAAACCAGAAACTGCTAATATATGCATGGTTCCTGCGCTAGCATAAGCATCTCGCACTTTTGCATTCAGCTCATCTTTTATACCCAATACTAAAGCAAGAGCTATACCCCTTTCATTCAAACCCTCTATATGCTGAGTCAGTACTTCCTTGCAAAACTTACGAATTCTTAGGCAAATAGCTTGCAAGGAGCTAGGAGGTGCATATGTTATCTTGCGTATATAATTTAGATATACTTGATGTTGGTAGTAAATATGTTTATGGCTCAAAAAGCGTTTATAGTTAAATTCTTCAGGATTACGCGGGACAGCAATCAGATGAGGTTTACCTACAATCATATACACCTCTCCGTACTGAATTGTAGCTGCGGAAGGCTTATCTACCAATAAATGCACTTTACCTGTTAAGTTTTCCCATTTACCTTGTATGTGAGCTTGCTGAATAGCTACTGTAACAGACAAGCGGTCCTCTTTTATAATAGCATCTTCCAACGCCACTGCAACATATGCTTTTATGTCATCTACCTGATGCTGTAACTTTACTGAATTAGCATTACCCTGATAATTTAAAAGGCATAAGCAGCCTGCAAAAAAGATGTTAGACAATCCTATTATTCCTAGCCAAGAATTTAAAAAATAGAACCTGGCACGTTGCCAGATAATAATTAGGATTAGATAACTAGTAGCCAGTACAATTGTTCCCAGCATTACTAATTTATATGATAAGGGACCATAGTAGTAGGCCCATAGAATACCACCAATAAAAAAAATGGTAATGCGTACAAAAGGAAAAGCAGACCAAAAAGACATCCTTATAAGAATTTTCTATAGGAGACTTTTAACATATATCAATTACTGTGCATAGCATAAGAATAAGGAAAACAAATTAACTTGACAACCCGTCTACTACCTTATAATAGCACTATCTTTAACAAATAAGCAGAAATATTCTATATATATCTATCCTATCTTTTTAGCATATCCCTTAATTATTAAATACTATTGCTCGGCTTAGCTGCTCCAGTTCAACAGACATTTTTTCTAAACCTAATTTTCTTGCTAATGGCACAAAATAATCTAATGTCTCTTGAGAAATATATTTACGTTTAGCTACCGAAGAGTGAAACTGGATGGTACGCATGTTATGCAACCGATCTGATAATTTTATCAGAGGTGCCCTAGGATCTTCATAGTTTAGAATTCGAGCTAGATTTTCTTTATCGGTTAAGCTTATTCGTCGCTCACGATCTTCTAGATTAGTTGCTTTGGCTACTAAAAATGCCACTGTTTCTCCAAAAAGCATACGAATATGCGCGAGTGATAGGCTAGTATCTTCTACTGTATCATGCAACAAAGCTCCTAAAATAGCATCTTGATCTTGTGAATATTCTAATAAAATTAGTGCTACAGCTATAGGATGAGTAAAAAAGGGTTCTCCTGATTTTCTTTTTACACCTCCATGGTATCTCTTGATGATATCTAGCGCCTTCTGAATAAGGACTATATCTACTTGTGTCCCTTTAAGCTTCTTTAAAAGTTCTTGCTCGAGTTGTATGGCTAGCGGATGGCTCAATTCTCCTGGGTCTGCAGCTGCTGACTCTTTGATAAGCTCCATCACCTTGCCACGAATTTCCCTTAGCTTAACAGGGAATACATACACTTGTGTGTGCCTTGATTTGGCATACATATATCCATAATGCGCATCGATAATCCGGGCATTTTCTACCAATAAGAATTCATCTTCATGCTGAGGTACCCAGGTGCTAGATTTAGCAGGATCTATTTTATAAATAGGCTGGGTTAGAGGTAAAGCTTGTTTTGTGGTAATAGTTATTTTTAACCCTTCCAATTTACGCGTATAGTTTTGCATGTGAGCTATATCATGTCCTAGTAAGGCATCCTCTATGGATATGGTAATAGGGTTATTATCAGTGTTATATTGTTGTGTGTAGTTGATCGCATTAAGTAAAAGTTGCTTTAACTTGGCAACGTCCGCTTGGAGAGCCATCTGTTTTGTATCTTTATGAAACAGAAGCTCAGATTGTTCAATACCTTGCAGCTTATAGGCGTCTGATAATGCTTTTTGCAGTTCATCTAGACTTATAGACGTTACATCTAAGCGCATATAATCAGTCATACGATAAATCGCTTGCTTGATATAAGCCGTAGTTACCTCATCAAAAAGGGCTGCTTCATCTGGATTAAGCTCTTGAAACAGTTGTTCTCTGTAGGCAAGAGTTTCTGCCAGCTCTGCACGGTTTTTTTGCTGGACTTCGGTGAGTTGTTGGTTGCGTTGTAGAAGAAAGTCGAACCTTTGTTCTTTTCTACGGGCAAAAATAAGGCCAATAAACAACCCAAAAATACCTTGATATAGCAGCAAGTATTTAGAAGAAAAATCTAACGAGAAATGTATTGCTCCGACAAATAATTTATAAAATATAGCTGCCAAGCTTACACCAAGGATGCCTAGTATCATAGCAGTAACCCAATCTACCAGTATAAAAAGCAGGATGATCACAATGGCAATATTAATGAGCCACTCTGTGCTACCTTGGGTAAGTAGAAACATCATAGTACTCATAAAAGGCAAACAATAAAGTATGGTTAAGTGCCAATAGGTAGGCATATAAGGAAGTAAAGATTTAGGCCATTTCGATTGCACAATTAAAAGCCCACAAGCGAACGCTCCTACCAATCGTAATGCAAGCATTAGATTAGGGGCTTGCAGTCCGCTAGAACTCCACATGAAATATGGATAAGTAAAGTTAATGGTAAAAAATATCCCAAATAAGATATAAGGAGCCCCATATTGTCGAACACGTTGTTGTGAATATCGAATAATATTAGATAATGTAGGGATATAGGACTTGAGCTGATCTTGGATGGTTTTACTACCTGCGCTTGGTATTATTCTGGAAGACTCACTATAATTTCTATCAACCATAGCAACGCCTCGATTTTGTATAAGATGAACAATAAAAAAGCTGATCGCATTAACAACAATACTAATAGGCACTCCGAAATGCGCTTGACTTTTAGGCAAGTAGAAAGTGGTTATAATAAAGGTAAACACGGTAATTACCATGGACACATAAAAAGGCTTCTTATCTGGTTTAAGCCCTATAATTCCGGCTAGTAGTGGAAACAATAAAACAGGGCCTGCTATGCGCATGGCTCCAAAACTTAAGCTAAGAGGATTAGTCGATTTTAAACCTATTATAATGCTTATTGTACCTATGAGAAAAGTACAATATTTAGTCCAATGCAATTCATTAAAAAAAATCTTCTTTTGTCCAAAAATAGGCTTAATAACATCATGAACAAGCAATAAACCAGCAGTATGTAAATAAGAATCAGCCGTAGATATAACCACAGCCAACATGCCAGCTATAGCCAATCCTCTAATACCTATTGGCAAGAGTTCTTTTATAATATGGGGCATAACATCAGCTGCCTGAATGTATGGATAAAGCACTAGTCCAGCTAGTCCAATCAACATAATGGTTATGCGTAACAAAGGATCTAAACCAGCCACTATTAAATATTGTTTACGTAGCTGTTCTGTTTGTTTGGCCATCAAAAGTCGTTGAAAAATAGGAGGACTTACAAGCCCTAAGGGTAAAACACTCCAAATCAAGAATAAGGTTAGATAAAAAGAGAATTTTTCATGTGTAAATACCTTAAACCTATCTGCTGGAACTTGAAGGAACACTTCCTTAATACCCCCTACCTTGTTAATGGCTATACTAGCTATCAATGGAATAACTATAAATAAAATAAGAAATTGAAATACATCAGTAGCAGTTACTGCTTTAATACCTCCATAAGCCGAATAAATTGTTAATAAAAGTCCACCCACTATAATTCCCCAACTGGCTGGTATGCCTAACAATGATTGGCAGACAATACCAAGCATAAACAGTTCCATACCAATCATACAAAAAGAGTACAGCGTTCCTAATATACCTGTAAGGATCTGGCTATATCTCCCATATAAGCTACCCATTACATCACCCATAGTCAAATGGTTAGTAAAGTGTTTCATATGGGGCACAATAATTATAGCAAATATGAAAATTTGTATGATAACTCCTAGGGTAGCAAGAGTTCTAATAATACCATTTGAGAAAACATCCGCCGCAGCATTAAGCGTGCTAGCTCCACCTATATTAGTGGCTAAAAAAGTAAAAACAAGTATAGCTGCCCCATACATTTTATTTCCAATAGCATACTCACGAATATCCTTAATGCCTCTACCTGCCCGAATGCCTATAATCAGGGTAGTAGCTAAAAACGCATATACAATAAGAAGATCTATGCTGAAGTAATTCATAGTAATAGTATTTGTTATGTAATAGGGAGCCATAAGCTATGCTAAAAGACTGATTTACACAAGAAAATACATCTACAATATGGTCAAAAGTATATACTAGTCCTGGTTAGTTTATAGCTGGATAGGGCTAAGCAGCTATTTCCATACAAGGGAAAGGTATTTTATACACTAGAGCTGCTGCGAAAGAGATAAAATAGAGTAGGAATTTGAATAAAACAGAGAGAGAATCTTGCCAGTAGCGATGCTATTTGTTAAAAAGCATGCTTGAAGTTTATCATACCCGCTATAATATTAAAGCGCAGGTTATATTTCTTCTCAAAGTTACGGTAAACTTCTGACATAATCTTAAACACCTTGATCTCTCTTATCTTATGCTCCACCTTCATACGTATAGACGCTAGCTTTCTGTTATGTTCTCTCTGCTCCTTGGTTAATGGCCGCTTACGGCTCTTTTTGTAGGGAATCATGACATTGCTCTGTAGCTTTTGCCAGCCTTGATAACCACTATCTGCTAGCTTTAAGCTTTCCTTAGGTAAGAGTTTTTCTCCTTTACGGATTTTAAAGTCATGCACTTTTCCTTTATGGGATTTGGATACAGAGAGTATCTTTCCATCTTCTCTAATAACTATCTCTGTTTTTATAGTATGTCGCTTTTTCTTGCCTGAATATGATTTCTTTTGCTTCTTAGTAGGTCTTTGTGTAGGCTGCTCGCTCACATCTGCTAATATGCGCAATACCTTTTCTGAGGTTAAGCTGCGATCTTTTTTAATGCTAATCTTCTTAGCTAGTAATGGCTCCATTTTTCTTAACAAGCGGCATATGTTAGCGTTGTGTAAGTTAAACAAATAGCCTAAAAACACATGGCTAATATAAGTGCGATAATACATGAGTACACAGAGCAATTTATCTTCCATGGTAGGTAAATGACTCATCCTACCATGGCGCAGCTTGCTCGATTCTAACTCTTCAAAGAGAGGCCTTACTTTTAAAACTAATTGCTCAAAGGTTTCTAGTCTCAAGCCAGTTATTCTTATAAAGTTATAGGGATGTTTGCTTATCCTCGCGTAGGTTAAATGCATACTTATTCCTTTTATATAATAAGAATTACATCTTAACCCTTTTTATCTTCTTTGTCAACCTTTTTCGCAGCAGTTCTACTGTATAGATACTTGCTTCTAAACGTCCTCTCACTAGATCCATTAAAGCCTTGCTAGCTGTGCTATCACTAGGTCTCGTTTTAGCAGGAAAAGCAGCAAATACAGAAGATAACTCTGATTTTGATAAAAGATTGGTATAGTGTTTAATATGTATATGATTATCATATACTTGTAAGGTTATCAGTCGGAAACAAGGCTTGGGTTGTTCGTTCCATACTAGCTGGTATATCCTATATTCATAGCTTGGATATTGGATACTTAGCTCAAATAAGGCTTCTGGCGCACAAGCTTTTATTTTATTTAGGACTAGATTGGCAGCTATCAGCTTAGATTTAACAGACGTGTGAAGCAACTTTATAGCCTTTTTAGTTTATTTTTTCATGGTAAAAAGTATAGGTAGCATATTGCGTATAATTCTGTAAAGCTCTGGGTCCTCTATGGTTTGCATGCCATGGCTAGCTAATGTATAAATCCATCCCTATCGTTGCTCCAGACTTGATGGGTGTTCTTGAAATAAAAAAACAGGTGGTCTACCAATCGGCTAGTAACCTGTATGGCAAATTCCATTTGCTCGCCTAATTCTGTGCCTGCAAAACGATCGGACGCACTAGTTTTCTTAATGGGCTTACGACGTACAAATAGCAGTCCTATGAGTGTGATGAAAATAAATTGATACACCAACAGATATTGCAAACTAAAGCTAAGAGGCAGTTCTATTTTCCCAAAAAAATACTGAAAAAATACACAGACCAAGTAAATCCCTAAGCTCATAAGTATAGCAAAACTCATCCAATCTACTACAATAATAAGAAAGAGCGTTGTTATGGCAACATTAGCTATACATTCTATGCTTCCTTGGGTATTTAAAAATAGTAGTGTATTGGTAAAGGGTAGACAATAGAGTACAGTTAAATGCCAAAAAGTAGGTAAGTAAGGCAGTAAAAAACGGGGCCATTTCTCTTTGACAATCAACAATCCACATAAAACTGCTCCTATGAAACGAATCATCAACAGCGTATTGTATGTTTGTGGAGCTTCGTAAGTCCAGGCGAAATAAGGCAAGATATAGTTGATGGCCAATAATACACCAAACAAAACATAAGGGGCTCCATACATATCTACTTTATTCCTGGAATAAGCTAGCAGATTAGTAGGTGTAGGCAAAAATTGTTTGAGCTTAGCCAATATAGACCTGCTGCGTAACTGCCAGCGCATATTAACCTCAATAGTAGACTGCAGCTGTTTTGCAATAGCAAATCCTTTATTTTTTATAACATGCATGCTAAAGAAGGTGATGCCATTAGATAAAATACTAATAGGCACTCCTAAATGACCATAAGCTATTGGCAGTAGCCAACTGATGAATACAAATACCCCTAGTGTAGTAAGTGATGCCGTGTAAAAAGTTTGCTTATCAACCTTCAATCCCATAATGCCTGCTATGAGTGGGAACATAAGTAAAGGGCCTGTGAACTTGACAGCTAAAAAGCTTAGTCCTAGCATGCTTGTAGATTTCAAAGCTATGACAATAGCTGTTATACCTATAATAGCTGTACTGTACCTAGCACATTTTAGTTCATCAATTTTCAAGCCATTTCGATCATAGACTGGCTTAACAATGTCATGAGCAAATACTAACCCAGCGGCATTTAAATAAGAATCAGCTGTAGACATAATTACCGCCAGTAAACCTGCTATAGCCAACCCTTTGCCACCTGCAGGCAATAGTTGTTGAATGATATGGGGAATAATATTATTAGCTTTAATAGTTGGATATAAGACTAATCCAGCTAAGCCAATTAACATAATTAATAACTGAAAAGTAGGATGAAAAACACTTACAATAAAATATTGGTTACGTAGCTGTTGTGCATCTCGTCCCATTAGTAACCTTTGAAAAATGGGAGGGCTAGTAATTCCTACAGGGAAAATACTCCATAACAAGAAAAGAGTAAGATAGTAAGAAAAATTCTCGTGATTAAATATTTCTAACTTTGTTGGAGGAAGACTAGCAAATACCACTTTGATTCCTCCTACATGTTTTAGAGCTATATTAGCTAAGAGTGGAATAACTATAATAAGTATTAAAAATTGAAATACATCGGTGATAGTAACTGACTTAATACCCCCATAGCTTGAATACAGTGCTAAAAACACACCTCCTATAATAATAGTCCAACTAGCTTGAAAACCTAAGAGTGCTTCAATGGTAATACCTAATCCTAATAATTCCATGCTAACCATGGATATAGAATAAAAGAGCCCCAGTATTCCAGCAATGGTTTTGCTAACCCTACCATACAGGTCTCCCATTACATCCCCTAAGGTGAGGGCAGCTTTAAATTGTAATACTTTAGGAGTTATAAAAAAAGCAAAAAATAGGATTTGTATAACTACACCTATTTCTGGAATAATCCTAACAATTCCATTGAAAAAGACCCCTGAAGCACCATCCATAATACTTATCCCTGCTATATTAGTAGCTAAAAATGTAAGTGTTAAGGTGAGAGTCCCATACATTTTATTTCCAATAGCATACTCACGAATATCCTTAATGCCTCTACCTGCGCGAATGCCTATAATCAGGGTAATAGCTAAAAACGCATATACAATCAGAAAATCTATGTTGAAATAATTCATTGCACGCTGTATGTAGTTAGGAGCTATAAAGTACTACAAAAGCTTGGCTTCCACAAGATATCCTTAAGCTGCACAGTAGACTTAAATTGTTTATCCAGCTATTTATATAGAAGCAAAAGTAATTTATACACTATATATAAGTACTTATTGCTAAATGACCACTTACTAGCATATCAGAGTTTTGCTAGCTATAGATATTTTAGGTGGCTTGTATTTTTATAATTTGTATATAATATAAAATAACTTTCTAATAATTTAATTATCCTGCTTATAGAAAAACATACACTTTATGAAATTCACCAATCAAATAGAGACCTCTAGGTTAATGCTTTCTCCTATATCAAAAGAAGACGAAGCAATCTTAATAAACCACCCTTCAGTAACTACCACTCTGTTTTATACAGATATACAGATCAGTGTTGGTGCAATTAGAGCATGGCTTCTTAATGCATACGAGCATTGGCATAAACATCTTTATGGTGTGTGGGTAATCAGAATTAAAGAATCTAGGCAATTTATAGGCTTTTGTAGTCTACGGTTTGATGAAGAAATTAGGGAAACAATATTAAGCTATGGCATCTTAGAGCATTATAGAAAGAAGGGATATGCTTTTGAAGCTGTAAGTGCTATTATACAGTATGGATTCCAGAAATGTTCTTTAAACCATATCATAGCAAATGTTAAACAAGATAATATTGCATCCATTCAGCTATTAGAAAAATTAGGAATGAAAAAAGTCAGTATTTCAGAGAGAAGCTATACTTATATAAAGATAAAGGAACCTTACAAAGAGGGTTAATAAATTTTAAATTAATAACTGAAACTGGCCTGTATAACTAAGCTATAAACAATTTGATGATGTATTATCCCTGTAAAAAGCTTATAGAATACCATAAAAAAGGTAATTTTGAAAAATAAAGAGTATAATCCTTTTAGTGTAAACATACCAACAAGAGTAAGTACTACTGTCACAAGCTTCTTGGAATAACCCTATAGTTTAAAGCAGCATAGATATTCTCTACCAGCATGAAAAAAGTCATACATATTTACAAACTGTTACTGCCTTATTTGTGGGATGGCAAACAAGCAAAGATAGCAACCCTATCAACTCTTTTATTAATAGGGTTAGACATTATGGCTACTACCTATTTCCCCTATATCTGGAAAAATCTTATTAGTACCAGTATACAAACCAAACCAACAACATGGTTTCTTGAGCATACTATTTTACTATTTGTAATATGGCTTTTTGTAAAGAACGCATTCAACTTACGTGAAATTTCATTTTTCCCAGTTACCAACCAGGCTATTAAAAAGATACGTCTAAAAACACTTTTAAAAGTTCATACAGTAAATTTAAGGAACTTAGAAAAGTATAATGTACAAGAAATTATCAGTGCCACCAGCCGAATCTCCCAAAGTATAAGAGGGTTTATGCGGGTTTCTTTTATTTCCATCTTTCCAAGCACTGCCAAAATAATCAGTTTATCTATAGCACTCTTTACTGCAGATAAGCTTTGCTTAGGCATTATAGGAACCTCATACACAGGCCTACTAGCAGCATCGTTTTGCTTAAAATATTATACACGTGCTAAATACAAAGCCTGGCATTTAACAGATAATGTGACCACAGCCATGGGACAGAATTTATATAATACAGCTACTATAAGGTTTAACCCCAAAGAATATAACTTAAAAATCAAGAAACTATTTGATTTAGAGGCCAATGCTTGGCAGCTACACAATATTCTTTTTTATTTATTGTATTTGATACAAGATTGCATCTTTTACCTAGGTGCAGGAATTGTCTTTTGTTTATTAATGCTTGATTATAGCCGAGGGATAATAGGATTAGACAAAGTAGTGTTGGTATATGGGCTTATTTCAGCTATGCGTAACCCACTAGTGGAAATAACTCGAAATCTAACCAGGTTTTTTGGAGGTATTATTGATATCAACAAAACGCTCGACATCCTTAATCTTCCTTCAGAAAATAAACCACTTCAATTAACGAATTTTACTTCTCAGCCTATTCAATTACAACAAATATCATTTAACTATACTACATCTAGGAATCTATTAGAGGACATAAATTTGACCATTACTCCTGGTGATAAAATTGGAATTTTCGGCCCCTCTGGCAGCGGCAAGTCGACACTATGTCAAATTATAGCTGGTCTTATTGAGCCAGATTCAGGAAGTGTAATGTATAGCAATTTACCTATTACACAGATCAATCCTATTTCTTTGGGTAAGGTGTTGCGCTATATCCCCCAAATACAACATATGCAAGAGCTAGCTGAAGAAGAGCACAAATATGGTATCAATTTAAAAAAGCAAGCTTTTAGTGGGGGAGAATACCAACGCCACCTTTTACAAGAAGCACTACAAAGCAATCCTCAAATTATTATTTTAGACGAAACCATCAATGCACTAGATGAACCATCTGCCAAGCAAATTTTAACAGAAATATTATATAATGTACCTACGGTGGTCATGGTTAGTCACTCTCATGCACTTCTACGCAATATGAAACGTATTTTTGAATTAAAAGATGGGCATTTAGTAGAGATTATCTCTAATCCATAAAAACAATTTAGTTGTTGGTACTTTTGTAAATTTACTGTGCTGTTAGGCACTAACCCCAACCGCACAGTAAGATTGCCTCTTATTTTTAACGTTTCTTCTATCTTAATTTGCGCTTCTAAACACACCAAGTAGCCTACACAGCTGGTGATGGCGCAGCTTTATAAAGTCGCTTTGTATCAGTTTTAGTTACTCTATCGGCATTTTGCTTTGATCCATATAAACTATCTCCCATTGATGTCCGTCTAGATCAGCAAAGCTGTGCTGATACATCCAACCATAATCCATAGGTTCTGCATACTTGGTACCACCCGCCTGCTGTGCTCTTTTGACCAATTCTATAACTTCCTCCTTACTATCAGCATCAATTGCAATTAAAACTTGAGTAAATTCTTTGGCATTGCTAATAGGCTTTTTGGTAAAACCTTGAAAAAACTCTTCCGTAAGCAACATAACAAAAATATTATCTCCTATCACGATGCACTTGGCCTTATCATCTGAAAACTGTGGATTAACAGTAAAGCCGAGTTGGGTAAAAAACTTTTCAGATCGCTCTAATTCTTTTACCGGTAAGTTAATAAAAACATTTTTTGCCATAATTTTGGTTTTACGTTATTATGTAAATACTAATACAAAGCTAAGCAATAGATTTTGCCTGCTTAATGCGTTTATACGACAATAAAGAGGGTTGATTGCGTCAAATTTATCCCTCTATCTTTTAGCATATGAAACATATATCTATACTACTATTAAAACAAGTTAATGTGGCAGGCATGGAAAACGCTCGTCAGAGCTTTTTAGAAACCAACACTTATCTAAACGAGCAAGGGAAACCATCCATGTTTAAAGTTAATCTTGTTAGTATAACTCCTGCGGTCAGTATAAATAATGATTTATATACCATTCAAGCCGACCAACTGGTCAACGAAGTGCATAAAACAGATATCATTATTATTCCTCCTATACAAGATGACTTCCTCAAGGCTATACAAGACAACCAACCTTTTATTTCATGGATTAAAGCTCAATATGAAAATGGTGCTCAGATTATAAGCTTATGTATAGGAGCTTTTATTTTGGCAAGTACTGGATTGCTGGATGGAAGAAAGTGTGTAACTCATTGGCGAGCAGCACAGCCATTTAAAGATCTATTTCCTAAAGTAAATCTGGTTACTGATAAGCTGCTTACGGATGAGCAGGGTATCTATACTGGAGGTGGAGCATTTTCATCCGCTAACTTATTGTTATATTTTATTGAAAAAGTGGTAGAGAGAGATGCTGCTATTTATTGCTCCAAAATTTTTCAAATAGATATGGGCAGAAGATCACAGTCGTCTTTTATTATCTTCAGCGGACAAAGAGATCATGCTGATCAGGAAGTAAAGCTAGCACAGAGCTATATTGAAGAACATTACAACCGTAATCCTACCGTAGACAATCTTTGTAAAACTTTTGCAATAAGTAGAAGAACTTTTGAAAGAAGATTTAAAAAAGCGACTGGCAATACTGTATTAGAATATATCCAGCGAGTAAAAGTAGAGGCAGCCAAACGCGAATTAGAAAAAGGACGAAAAACAGTAAATGAGGTAATGTTTGGAGTGGGTTACATGGATATCAAGGCTTTTAGGAGTATATTCAGAAAGCATGCTGGTCTTTCGCCTTCTGAATATAAAAGTAAGTATATAGAGCTTGGACAACAAGTATGAAAAATCTAAGGTTTTAGGAAAAAAATTCTTGAGCCTGCATCAGAAGAACTTAAAAAGCGGGCCAACATTTGGTTTGAAATAGATTCACCTATCAAAGTGTAAAAATCTATTACAGGATATGTATTTAAAATATTTAAGCGCGGGGGGCAATAACCCTGTTTTAGACAGCGCACATACTCAAAATATCAGACATATTTTACGAGAATTGTTTGGGCTAGGAGACTATCATCTTAGACAAGTAGAATCAATTATCAGTAGACCAGATTTACATGCTCGTATTCATGAAAAAATTCAAGAGATTGGACAACAAGTTAGAAAAGATAATGTGAAGCATATTAAGTCTTATGTTGTCAAATCTTTAAAGAATGAATTTGATACCTATGAAATTGACTAGTGCCTTGTAAGAATAATAGTTGAGTTTTTGTGTGATTCGCATACGTAGTTACCATTTAAATGCCAGGTTAACTTAAAACTATCTATTTATATTTGGCTTTATAAAAATACTTTTAATCTTTACTTTTAACTGTATTTTCAGCCATTTTTTAGTGAGTAAAAAACCCTTTTATAGCTAAAAAGTTTTTATTTCATCTTACATCCCTGTGGTAATAATGTATGCGAATCATACAATCAAATAGGTCTTAATTTATTAACGCACATCTTCTTTTTCTGTCCAATAGACTCCGTACCTCTTTTCTTAATCATATAATAAATAAACCATAGTTTAATTCATATAATAATAGACAGTCGTTATTACCATATCACCTATCCTTTCGAGTGTAGCATAGTACAATGGATAAGAGAACCCAGGAATATCTATCTGATATTTGTCATTAACCTCTAAATTATCTTTTCCTTGTGCCCAATCTGTTTTTTCAACAGCAGACTTATATGCTTCAAAGTTGCCTGTACTTAAAAACTGCTCCCCAAAACTTAGCATATCTTTTTGCCAGTATGTTATACTGGCTTGTTCCTCACTAGGAAGTATACTTATTTTTTTTGCTTCCATTCCGTAATGAACACAAGCCCATTTTTTTACAAACACATATTCTCCACTTTTTAATAAAATGTAAGCGGTTTTATCTTTATTTGACCAGGTATAAGATTGTATATTTTTATTTTCTTTCAAAAAATCATCTGTAATAGAATTAGAATCAAACACACACCCATCTGGGTTATCCGTGGCACTAACTGAGCCAGCTAACATAGATAGTAATAGTATACAAAACTTCATATGATCTCTTATCATCTTATTATTATGTTTTTATGGTTGTTTTATTTCCACATGAAATACTTTATTTTCATTCAGCAACTTAACTTCTGGATATTTTTCTATTGTACTTTTGAACAAACTAGAATTAGATAATCTTGCAATAAATATATCTACAACATTTAAAACATTAAAATCTGCACAATGAGGTGATACATTGGAAGTGTTTAGTCCCTTAGTAAAGGTATTAATATTTTGGGTATTGTTAAATTAAGATAGGCAGCTGATTATTTAGCTTGGCCATTAGCAGGTTGAGCGATTTTTCTATCATATGTACCTGCTTGCTATAACATTTACCTTTGCGCTTAAATCTAGCTAAATAGTGCCTAATTAAGCTATTATATCCTTCCACTGTATATGTTTCTGATTTGCTTTGTCGGTGTTTATCTTTTGGAATAAACTGCTCATAACTTTTCCAATAGTCACTACAATACAGCTTGCCTATATCCTTGACGCGCTCCCATAACTTCAGTCCGGTTTGTGTCGAGCGATCTCCACACACATATGATATAAAACGCTTGCTCAATCTATCAACAGCTATCCATATCCAGCAGTAGACTTTTTTGAACCCACATATGTGTGTATTTCATCCATCTCGACTATATCTACTTGATCTTGGCTTTCTGGTAAACTTACTTGATCTCCACATGCTTTTACCCATTGATAGACTGTTCCATAGCTTATGTTGAGTATACGCCCTATAGCTCGAAATCCTAATCCTTCATAGATAATCGATTGTTTGTTTTGCCATCAGTAAGCTAGGCTACTATTCAGTTGTAGAAACTTGAGACTACTTGCTATACATTTTCCTTATTACTAGAACACTGCCTTATTAAAATAGGCGGTATTGTTAAATTGGGATAGGATTAGTAAGTTAGAGGAAAAAGTATGAACTGTCCTCGATGTAATAATACTCAAAGCTGTAAAGATGGAATTGTTAGAGGTAGACAGCGCTACCAGTGTAAAAGTTGCCGTTTCCGTTACACAGTTAGTCACAAATCAGATGTTAAACCTGTATATACTAAGCGAAAAGCGTTGCAATTATACTTAGAAGGATTAGGATTTCGAGCTATAGGCCGTATACTCAACATAAGCTATGGAACAGTCTATCAATGGGTAAAAGCATCTGGAGAGCAAGTAAGTTTACCAGAAAGACAAGATGAAGTAGAGATAGTCGAGATGGATGAAATACACACTTATGTGGGTTCAAAAAAGTCTACTGCTGGATATGGATAGCTGTTGATAGATTGAGCAAGCGCTTTATATCTTATGTGTGTGGAGATCGCTCGACACAAACCGGACTGAAGTTATGGGAGCGCGTCAAGGATATAGGCAAGCTGTATTGTAGTGACTATTGGAAAAGCTACCAGCAGTTTATTCCAAAAGATAAACACCGACAAAGCAAGGCAGAAACTTATACAGTGGAAGGATATAATAGCTTAATGAGGCACTATTTAGCAAGATTTAAGCGTAAAGGAAAATGCTATAGCAAACAGGTGCACATGATAGAAAAATCGCTCAACCTGCTAATGGCCAAGCTAAATAATCAGCTGTCTATCTTAATTTAACAATACCAAATAGGCTTCTTGCATAACCTCAAGAATCTTTGCATAAAAACCCATTCTATATAACTGTAAATAGAGTTATGCAAGAGGTCTAATTGTTAGGGACCAAACATCTAAATAATAAGTTGTTTTTCTTATTCACTAAACTAGTATCCTAATTGTACAACCAGTAGAATCATTATATTTATACATGTTTTTAAAGTATATCCTTTTCCTTTAAGACATATTAAATACTATTACAAAGCTTATATATTATTATAATTATAACACTAATCGATGCTTACCTGTAAGATTATAAGGGTATACTCAGAAAATAGCTTTTATAATGATTAAAAATATAAAAGTATTGGTAAGTAGAATAAGAGGTTTTAAATTTGCATCATAAACATCTATAGTATTCTTATTATATCAAAAAATTTCAATTTTATTCTATAATATATGCCATAACAGGGCACAAATCTATTTACTACTATGCTAATTTGGGGAACATCTTCTATGAGTATGAGGCAGCAAATAGCTGTCGAAGGACCATCTTGTAATGCTTGTGGGAATACAAAATTTGTTTTACATGGAATTCAACGTTATGGTCATATTTGGTGGATCCCATTTATACCCACGGAAAAAATATTTTTACTAACATGCTTAAACTGCCATTCCACTATCTCCAATGATAAGGTAGAAAATTTAGCAAAAGGAGTTAATCTTTCTGTATTCAAAACACCTATTTTAAGTTATATAGGTGGGCTTATCATGTTATGTCTTATTGCTTTGTATATCCTTACTGGCGTCATCTCTTTCGATGGCAAAGCTAACGAGAAAAGTAAAAGAAAGGAGATGTATGAGATTAGAGCTAACAAGGATTTAGTTCAAACAGGGGATTTCCTAATTTTAAATGACAAAAAACAATTTGGATATGTCTTAGCACGTGTATTAAAAGTAAATGAAAAGAGTATTGTTGTACAATTCTCAAATATGATATATAGAAGCAAAATAGAGTTAACTTCAATTGTACATAACAGACAGAAGGTCTTTGAGGATTCTTTCTATCAAAGCTACTATTACGAAACAACATTGGAAGAATTAAAAGTTGAATTTCAACTAGAAGAAATCATTATTAGAAAAGATAATCCTCGTGTTAACTTAGTAGATCCAAAAGAGTTAAAATAATCTTTTTTAGTATCAGGAATTACCCTTAACAATGTGCAAATACATATTTTTAAATATGTGTTTTATAACAAGATGTTTGGTAACCCAATCCTCTATTAGTTTATAAAAATTTATCAAACTTACTTAATAGAGAGGTTATTAAAAAGCATATCTATTTCTATATAACCTTTTTAGGGTTATAGTAGGGCTTTTTCTTACCGACCAACAATATATTAGTACAAATAGAGCACATTTTAATCAGCTTGCTTGTATATTTTTATTATTGATAACATAACGGGAAGAGGTACTGCCATTTACTGTTCTAAAAATTTTCATATAGGACCAAAGAGAAAATTACAAATACCGTTTGATCTTCAATGTGCAACAAAAAGAACCATGCTGATAATCGAAATAACGTTTACCTAAAATTATCTCTAAAATATATTATGAACTAACCCTAATTCATAAAAGCATGAAGAATTATGGATCTATTGACATAATACAAGATATACCATTTTCAACTTTACTTGTTACATACTGGCTTAATCAGTAATTTAGCAAATCTTAGAGATTAGCTATTTAGTCGTAATCTCAACTAACAAAAACTTTTTTTTGTAAGGAACCTTTCCATGAAAAAATATCCTGAATACAAACAACTAGATTTAGTTCAAGTAGCACAAGAAATAAATGAATTTTGGCAAAACCACGATATATTTCTTGAATCTATTAAAAATCGTGAGGGAAAGCCTAGCTTTACTTTTTACGAAGGGCCGCCTTCTGCCAATGGAGAACCAGGCATCCATCATGTGCTATCTAGAGCACTTAAGGACTTGTTTTGTCGTTATAAAACTTTACAGGGTTACCAGGTGAAACGTAAAAGTGGCTGGGATACACACGGACTTCCTGTAGAACTGCAAGTAGAGAAATCTTTAGGTATCACGAAAGAAGAGATTGGCAAAAGAATTAGTATTGAAGAGTACAATGCACATTGTCGTCAAACAGTGATGCGTTATACTGACCAATGGGAAAAGCTAACGACCGAGCTAGGGTATTGGCTAGACACAGAAAATCCGTATATTACTTATGATCGCCAGTATATTGAGTCTGTTTGGTATTTATTGAAACAGCTTTATAGTAAAGGACTTCTTTACAAAGGATATAGTATCCAACCCTATTCACCTGCTGCAGGCACAGGATTAAGCTCGCATGAACTTAATCAACCTGGTTGCTATAGGTCGGTCAAAGATGTTACTGTAGTAGCACAATTTAAGCTTAAAAATGCTGAGCAAGACTATGTACTAGCTTGGACAACAACCCCCTGGACACTACCAGCCAACAGCGCATTGGCCATAGGAGAAAACATAACTTATGTAAAGGTACGTACTTATAACCCTTATACACATCAACTAGTACAAGTCATCTTGGCTGAAGCAGCCTTAGCACGCTATTTTACTACATCTCCTGATAGGGAAGCAGTGGCCCATTACCAACCAGGCGCATCTACTATACCATGGGAAATAATAGCAAAATATCAGGGTAAAGATTTAGTAGGGCTTGAATATGAGCAACTGCTGCCTTATGTACAACCTGTGAACCATACTTTTAGGATTGTATCGGGCGACTTTGTTACTACGGATGAAGGAACTGGTATTGTACATATAGCCCCTACGTTTGGAGCCGATGATATGCGCCTTGCACAAAAATCGAATATACCAGCTATCACAGTTGAACGTGATGGTAAAGCTGTACCCATTGTGGATAAGCAAGGGCGCTTTGTAGAAGAGATTACAGATTGGGCAGGCAAATATGTAAAAGAAGATTATGAACCTGAAAATATCCGTAACCAACCAGAATATAAATCAGCAGACGTACTCATTGCAATCAAACTTAAGCAAGAAAATAAAGCTTTCCTCGTAGCAAAATACGAGCATAACTACCCGCACTGTTGGCGTACCGATAAACCGATTTTATATTATCCATTGGATGCCTGGTTTATCCGTACTACAGCTTATAAAGATCGACTGATAGCACTCAATAAAACAATCAATTGGAAGCCCGCCTCTACGGGCACAGGCCGCTTTGAAAACTGGCTAGAAAATCTAGTGGACTGGAATTTGAGTCGTGATCGATTTTGGGGTACTCCATTACCCATCTGGCGTACTGAAGACGGGCAGGAAGAGCTTTGCATTGGTTCTATACAAGAACTCAACCAAGAAGTAGAAAAATCCATAGCAGCAGGTTTTATGGAACATCCGCTTCCTATAGATTTTGATCTACATCGTCCTTATGTAGATAACATTGTACTGGCAAGCCCTTCAGGGAAAGAAATGCATCGGACAACCGACTTAATTGATGTCTGGTTTGACTCTGGTGCTATGCCTTACGCACAATGGCATTACCCTTTTGAGAATAAAGAAACTTTTCAACAAAGCTTTCCAGCAGATTTTATTGCCGAAGGTGTTGACCAAACACGAGGTTGGTTCTTTACGCTCCATGCTATTGCGGTTATGTTATTCGATAGCGTGGCTTTTAAAAATGTAGTTTCAAATGGGTTAATTCTGGATAAAATCGGGAATAAGATGTCTAAGCGGTTGGGTAATTCTATTGACCCTTTCCAAATTATGCAACAGCATGGCCCTGACGCACTGCGCTGGTATATGATTAGCAATGCGAACCCTTGGGATAACCTTAAGTTTGACACAGAGGGCCTGGTAGAAGTAACACGTAAATTCTTTTCTACTTTGCAGAACACTTATAGCTTCTTTGCGTTATATGCCAACCTAGATGACTTTTTCTTTAATAAACAGTCCAACATACCTCTTAAGGGACGGCCAGAGATTGACCGCTGGATCCTTTCACGACTACATAGTCTCATTCAGTTTGTTACAACAGAGCTTGATGCGTATGAGCCTACTAGAGCTTGCCGCGCTATACAAGACTTTGTAGTTGATGATTTAAGCAACTGGTACGTACGGCTCAATAGGAAACGTTTTTGGAAAAGTGAACAAACTCAAGATAAAACAGCAGCTTACCAAACATTATATACCTGCTTAACAACGGTTGTACAGTTAGCATCACCTATTGCACCATTTTATACCGAGCGCATGTACAAAGATTTACAATTAGTACAACAAGAAGATAAAACTTCCTCTATACATTTAAGCGACTGGCCTGTTGTAAATACTTCAGCTATTAATTTAGCTTTAGAAGCTAAGATGCAACAAGCACAAACCATTGTATCTTTAGTGCATTCGTTGAGAAAAAAGCATAATCTTAAAGTTAGACAACCACTTACTAAGCTAATTGTCCCTGTTACAAACGAGGCTATGCAAGCACAAATAGAAGCTGTTGCTGACCTTATCTTAGCTGAAACAAACATCAAACAGATTACATACATAGCCCATACCAGTGAGCTAGTTGCTAAAAAGGTAAAGCCCAACTTTAAACAATTAGGCCAACGTTACAAAGCACAGATTAAGCCTATAACAGAAGCCCTTACTACGCTTACTCAAGAAGATATTCTCTTATTGGAAGCGCATCAAGAATTAATGCTCAATATAGGTAAAGATATGATCAGACTTTCTTTGGAAGATGTAATGATTATTTCGGAAGATATTCCTGGTTGGTCTGTAGCCAGCCAGGAAAGCATTACAGTTGCACTAGATATAACTGTTACAGATGCACTACGACAAGAAGGTGTTGCCAGAGACGTAATAAATAGGATACAGAACATGCGTAAGTCTATGGGCTTAGAAGTACAGGATAAGATACAGCTCGCTATAGCTTCTCAAGAAGACTTTGTAAAAGAAGCAGTTACAGTATACCAAACGTATATTTGCCAGGAGACACAAGCTTTACAGTTTACTGTATTAGAAAGCTTAACAAAAGGTGAGCAAGTAGAAATAGACAATTATGTGTTACAAATAAATGTAAAACTAGACACTGCTGGACAGTAAATAACTATTAGCGTAAACTAAGGGAATAATACCATAGCGATGTACGGGTTCACATGTCTACTACCTTTAAAATGAGCCAAAAACGCATATTTTATTTAGCAACTACCTATAAAAGCTATTGTTTATGGTTAGTATACGGTTAATTCTATAACTACCTCGTGTTTTATTCTTAGCAACCTTTATACTCAAAACAATGTATTTCTAGTATTAGTAGACCAGTGAACGCGTATGTTAAGCTTGTATAAACTGTATTACAAGTGCAAAGATGCAGACATATTGCGAGAAGATTTGTGCTGTGTCTATACTTAACGATAATTAATCCAGTTTAGATATGTATAGCTTCCTGATAAGCGGCAGCTACAGCTTCCATAACAGCTTCTGACATCGTAGGATGTGGGTGGACAGATTTAATAATTTCATGACCTGTTGTTTCTAGCTTTCTAGCAGCTACTACTTCAGCAATCATTTCTGTTACATTATGACCTATCATATGCGCACCTAGCCACTCTCCATATTTAGCATCGAAAATAACTTTAACAAAACCTGTTGAATCGCCTGCAGCATGAGCTTTACCTGAGGCTGTAAAAGGGAATTTACCTACTTTGATGCTATAGCCAGCTTCTTTTGCAGCTTGTTCAGTATACCCTACTGAAGCTACTTCTGGTTGACAATACGTACAAGCAGGAATGTTATGATAATCTAAAGACTCGGGTTCAAGACCAGCTATTTTTTCTACACATAAAATTCCTTCTGCAGAAGCTACGTGAGCTAGGGCAGGACCTCTAACGATATCTCCAATGGCATATATGCCAGGTACATTGGTCCTATAAAAGTCGTCTACTACTACTTTGCCTTTCTCTACAGACACGCCAACTTCTTCTAATCCTATATTTTCCAGATTGCTAACTACACCTACTGCAGATAATACTACATCACAAGGAAGAGTTTGCATACCTGTTTGGGAGTTAATTTGTACTTGGCATTGTCCGCCATCTCGTATAACGCCTATCACTTCAGTACTCGTATGAACGCTTATATCAGTTTGTGTAAGAGACTTTAAGAGCTGCTTAGATATATCTTCGTCTTCTAAAGGTAATATACGCGGCATATACTCTACTAAAGTTACAGAAGTTCCTATAGCATTGTAGAAATATGCAAACTCCACACCAATAGCACCTGCACCTACAATAACCATAGATTTAGGCTGTTTGGGTAGTGATAACGCTTCTCTATACCCTATAATATGTTGACGGTCAATAGGTAAATTCGGTAATGATTTGCTTCTGCTACCTGTAGCCAAAATAATATTTTTAGCCTGATAAGTAGTGTTGTTACCTGTATGGTCTTTTACTATTACTGTTGTACGCGTGCCAAGTTTACCTACTCCGTAAATTGTATCAATTTTATGCTTTTTAAATAAAGTTTGTATGCCTTTGCTCATGGTATTTGCTACGCCTCTACTACGCTGTATCATGCTAGTAAAATTAGGAGTAGCATCTTGGACTTGAATACCATAAGAAGCTGCATGCTTAATATATTCAAAAACCTGGGCACTTTTAAGCAGTGCTTTGGTAGGAATACAGCCCCAGTTAAGGCAAACGCCACCAAGTGCTTCTTGTTCTACTACAGCCACGCGCATGCCTAACTGCGCAGCTCGGATAGCGGCTACGTAGCCACCAGGCCCGCCTCCAATAATGATAAGGTCATAGGATGTATGCATAGGTACAACTAGGTTAAGGCTATGGCAAGAATTTTCTACCATAGCTGAAGTTATACAAAACTAACTTTTCGGAAGTATAAAAAAAAGTAAGAGGCTAGATAGATATAAAATTACTGCAAAGGAAGCATGGTAAATAATTGAATCTTGAAAGCCAATTCAGTATAGGACAATAACTTACCTTCCAGCTCAAATAGGTTAAAAAAACTGACTATCATCTTAGCGGGTATCGGTATACTACAGCTATAGGATGCTCTACTCTTTTGAATGGACACATTAGCTATGTTAGGGTTGCTAAATTTTTAAACAAGAGCCTCTTTAAAGCTAAGTGAACTTATGTTAAAAGTATGTACAGCAAAATCGGCAAATAATAGCAGGTATACTTATTATTCATAAATAATTCTATAGAACAAAAAAATCCTACACAGATGAGCATCTTTTTGCCTGTTAGCATTATTCCCATTTCTATTGATAGTTTAGCTACTTCTAAGTGGCTTCCTCTTGTGCAGCCCCATACAGTAGAGTATGATCATATTCACACATACATCTTGATATTGTGTTTGTTACATCTCCTTGTTTAGCAGCTTTTCCATACCATTCTTTTCCTTTAGCATAATCTTGAGTAATACCTTGTCCTTCATAGTATAACATGCCTAGGATAAATTGTGCTCTTGCAAGTCCTTGGTCAGCAGCCTTTTGATACCATGCTACTGCTTCCTGGTAATTCTTGTTTACCCCCAGCCATTATAATACATTCTTTCCAAATTATATTGTACCTCTGCATCTCCTTGGCTAGCAGCTCTTTCATACCATTTCAATGCCTTAATATCATTCTTCTCAACTCCCCAGCCCTTATGATACATATCGCCTAAATTATTTTGTGCATACATATTCCCTTGCTCAGCTGCTTTTTGATGCCATGCTACTGCTTGTTCTTCATCCTTATTAATACCTCGTCCATTGGCATACAGTATACCTAAGTTATGTTGTGCCCGTGCAAGTCCTTGTGCAGCAGCTTTCTGATACCATCCTACAACTTTAACATAATCCTTATCTACACTTTCCCCATATTGATACATCCATCCTAATTGATATTGTGCTTTTACATAACCTTGACCTGCAACTTTCTGATACCATTTGAATGCTTTTTGCTCATCTTTTATTACTCCTCGTCCATCTTACAATATGTTCCATAGGTATACCATCTTGCAACATCTGCCTAGCAATATGCTCAGCTCTTTGTTTATTCCCTTTTTTCAACCCTATAGCCTCCATCATTAGATAAATTGTACTAGTTTAGATTTAAGCTGACAAGCTGACTTTTTCTGAAATAAGTTTACAGGTTAAGCCAATACTATTTCTTGAATTCTAGTAGTTTATTCTTTTGGTGATCAATTAATTGAGACTTTCCAATTTACTAAGGGCAACTTTTGCCTTGGCATCACCTCGCCTCGCTGCTTTTCTATACCATTCTTTGGCTTTTGCATAATCTTTAGCGACTCCTTGTCCATTCTCATACATTCTTCCTAAATTGAATTGTGCATAAGCATATCCTTTTTCAGCTGCTTTTTTATACCACTCGACAGCTTTTGCGTCATCTTTTTCTACACCACGTCCATTATTATACATTATACCAAGGTTATTTTGTGCAGCTACATATCCTTGACTCGCTGCTTTTTCATACCACTCGACAGCTTCTGCATCGTCTTTATTAACTCCTTGTCCATTATAATACATCCACCCTAACATAAATTAACATTCTATATCGCCTCTCTCAGCACCAGCTTGTATTTCTTTATGGACTAACTGCAATAAAGCATCAGCTCGTTTAATATCTTTCTTAATGCCCCATCCATTGAAATACATTCTAGCTAGGCTAGCTTGAGCAATAGGGCTACCTTTTTCAGTTGCCGCCTGATACCAACTTACTGCTTGCTTATAATTTTGCTTAATACCCATGCCTCCTTCGTATATTACGCCTAAGTTATATTGTGCACCTACATGCCCTTGCTCAGCTGCTTTCTGATACCACTCTACAGCTTTCTTCTCATCTTCAGCTATTCCTTGTCCGTTAGCATAACTTACTCCCAGGTTAAATTGTGCTTTTGCATAACCTTGACCTGCAGCTTTTTGATACCATTTGAATGCTTTTTGCTCATCTTTTATTACTCCTCGTCCATCATCATACATACAACCTAGGATATATTGAGCTTCTGCATCTCCTTGTTTAGCAGCTTTTTGATACCATTCTACAGCTTTAACATAATCCTTAGTAACACCTCGTCCATTCTCATACCTCTGGCCCAGCATATATTGTGCAACTGCACTTCCCTGATCGGCAGCTTTTTCAATCTATTCTACAGCTTTAACATCATCCTTGGTAACACCTCGTCCATTCTCATACCTCTGCTCCAGCATATATTGTGCAACTGCACTTCCCTGATCGGCAGCTTTTTGATACCATGCTACTGCTTGTTCTTCATCCTTATTAACACCTCGTCCATTGGCATACATTATCCCCAAAACAAGTTGTGCTTCTGCATCTCCTTGATTAACTGCCTTTTCAATCCATTCTACAGCTTTAACATCATCCTTGGTAACACCTCGTCCATTGACATACATTACCCCCAAAACAAGTTGTGCCGCTGCATGTCCTTGATTAGCTGCCTTTTGAAACCATCTGAATGCTTCTTGTTCATCCTTATCAACACCTAGTCCATAATAAGACATATCTGCTAACTTAACCTGAGCAGTTATTATACCTTGCTTAGCTGCTGCTTGGTACCACTTGGCTGCTTCCTTGTAATTTTGCAATAGCCCTTTGGGATATTCATACATATATCCTAATTGATATTGTGCTTCTGCATATCCTTGGTTAGCTGCCTTTTGATACCATTCCACTGCTTCCTGATAATTTTTGTCTACTCCCCAGCCATTATAATACATTTTTCCCAAGCTATATTGTACCTTTGGGCACCCTTGTCTAACAGCTCTTTCATACATGGAGCATAATGCATATTGTGCCACTCTATTTCCTTGTATAGCAGCTTTCTCATACCATTGAGCAGCCGTCTGCTCATCCTTTTTTGCTACCCTGCCATTTTCATATATCCTACCTAACCTGTATTGTGCTTCTGTATGGTTTTGGTTACCAGCTCTTTGATACCATAATATTGCTTTTTCCCAGTTCTTAGCTAAATCCCATCCGTTCTCATACATCCTACCTAAATGAAATTCAGCAGGACCAGTAGTATGTTTATCATCAGCTAGGTCAATCATTAGAGCCGCTCTAGTGTCTCGGCCTTGAGTTTGATAGTGACTTGCCAAATTTCTCATAACATCACTATCCAGATAAGAAATTTTATAGTTCTCAATTTCATTTGCAATCCTACCAGCCTTTATCCAGTTTAATCTTGGGTTGTTTCTTACTTTTAGTATATCTAGATGTAACTTAGCACCTTTTAGCTTTGCTAATCCATCTATGGTTAGACCTGTATTACTAAGATCTAGGTAAATAAGACTATTAAGCTTTTCTAAATATGTTAAACTATTACCTTTAGATATAAGCTCATTACCACTTAAATCTAAATAGGTTAAACTGGGCATGTGGGGTACGCTTAAAGCATGTGCAATTTCCCATGTAGCACGCTCACATACATACGGCAGCATCAAAGATTGTAGGTATGTCTTGGATAAATCAGCCCTACCCTCACCATTTTGTAGTTGCTCACGGGCTTCCTTAACAAGCGAGTGAAAAACATAATAATTGCACTTTTTTAACCTATCCACTATAGCCTCCACTATAGTCTTCAAGGTTTCATCCTTTTCTTTCTCCACTGTTTTGCAAGCATATTTTACCAACTTTTCTAAATTGCTATTACTAGCATTATCAAGTGCTTTGGTGGTCTGATGATCAATTTCAAATTCTAAACGTGTATAAGTGTCTCCTGGTCTCTCAGTAATCAAAGATGCTGTATACGACTCAACAGCATCACTGTTGCTATTCATAGCTACCTCTATTAGTTTAGGTACCAATAGAACACCACCTTTACTTGCTGTACGTGCTAAGCTGGGTTTTGGGGATGTTCCTGTATTTAAAGAAATAAGATGGAAACGAGAATTTTGGTATAAGTTATCCTTAGCATATGTATAAGCGTAGAGAGCGGGATTATTCGCAGCAACTCCTCCATCTATAAAACAATATTTTTCTCCACTTATAGAACTAATCTGTGCTGGAGGGAAATAAGTAGGAGCTGCTGAAGTAGCCCTAGCAACATCCTTTACATAAAAGTTTTTGCTTGCACCATTTTTTGTATCAGAGCTTTTAAAAAGATAAATACCAGGTTTATCTGTATCATACGTAGTAATTAAAACAGGATCACATAAATCTTGTAAAGTTGCATTGCCAAAGTACTCTGTTAAAATATCCTCTAAAGGCTTAGGATTATATATATTAGATTTTGCTTGGCACAATAGTTTCCAAAGTTTGTTATTACCATAAAAGATTTTGCCTCCTTTATCTTTATATATTCCTGATACTATTTCCATATTATAACGTGGCCGATTGGTAGCAAGGTCTAAAATACGCATAGCTAAAGCAATAATACCACCTGTGGAAGTGCCTGCAATTAAGTCAAAATATTCACCTAAGCGCACATCAGGTTTTGGAGCAGATCGATCACCAAAATGATTTATAATTCTTTCTGCTAATACTTTTTCTATGTAATTTAACGCATCTGCTTCTAGTAGCCCTCGAATACCTCCTCCATCTAAACTTAAGATCAAACGAGGTGTGGACTTTTGTTGGTGCTCAGGCGAAAAGGCTGGTTGGATTGCTACCTGATAACCTTCTGTTTCAGTACTTCTGGGGGATTTTTCCTCTGTTTCTTCTTCTACCTCTTCTTCTCCTGGCAATACTTGCTTCCTGCTTTTTTTATCCTTACCTCCTCCCATTAAACCTGTGTGGCCTACATATACATACCCTTCCTGTTGGTTTTTAGGAAAAACCACATGAATGTTTTTCTTTTGAGCTTCTTCGTTTAAACTAGCTACCTGTGCTAGCTTCATTTCTTCCTCTATATACACAGGCACAGTATACGTTTTATCGAATCCCTGTGGTAAATTTTCTCCAACTTCCGCACGCAGTTGGTTTCCTTGCTGATAAAAAGTAACGATATGCCCTTCTTTGGTAATCGATTGTTTGCCTATTAGCTGCCGGACAACCCTCTCACTAACGTATTTTTCGCCCTCTTTTATTGGAAGGTTTGATGGGACATAAATATTTGTACAGCTTTGTAAGCATAGGCTTACAAATAGAATACACGCCATAAATTGACGAGCTACACTATAATGTTGCTTCATGTTAGTTAGAATAAATTGGAATTAGAATAAATTGAAAATTAAAGAGATAATCATCTAAAAATTGATTCCTTCGCTGTGCTTAGAGATCACAATTTTAAATGAGAATAAATTGATATTTGTTTGTAACTTATAAATAACCTTTTGAGTTGCAAACCTACACACTTCTTAGATAACTACCAACATTTATACAAAGCAAAATTTAAACTTGCTGTATGCCGCCATTCAGAAGTATTTTTACACAACAAAATTAAGTAACTCATGTTACGCAGCAAGGGTCATATTTTTTTTTGCAGTTCGGTAAAAGCTAGCTGGTTAGCTTTGAGAAGTGGCTTATACTTGAGAGCAAAATGGTTTAGAGAAGTTTTCAAGCCCAACAGCTCCAACTTACAATAGCCTACAATCAAGGCAAAGATATGGTTACGTTGTAGGCGCTCTACCTTAGTAGGTAATTTTTACAAGCTAGCATTTACTTTGATTGATTTATGGTACTCTTCTATAGGTCGCCATTTTCAGTAGGCTTGGCAAATGTAGCCAGCATCCTTTTCTATATCCATCATTAGTTACTAAGGTATAATGTACCCTGGGTAATATCTCCGTTTGTAAAGGACTTCTTGATGATCGCTATAGAGAAAGCAATATCTTTCAAGAATGATGCCTTTTTATCATTCTCCTCTAAGCTAAGTGAAGATAGAATATGGCACTAACCTTACTTTTTGGCTTCTATAGACAAAGCTACCAAGCGATTGGATTTTGTACCAAATATACACTCCTTCTTTAGCTGGTGATGGATTAGTTGCAGGTTGTCCTTGGTAGTAAGCCAACTATCTGCTAGCACGTACTCAAAGCTCACAAAATTCCTTACTGTATGGATGTCCTAAACCGTTAATTTTTAGTTATAGCCGAACGCACTTTGTCCTTTCCTGTTACTGGATAGGTAAAATGTAGCGCAAAAAGAGATAGCTAGGGTTATATCACCATAATAGATAAGGCAAAAAAGCAGGTTGATGCCTTTGACATAGCTACCTTTTGCATGGGAACAATGTCAACGGAGAGTATGATTATGACCTGTGTAGTGTCTTTCTTTTATCGAGTTATAATAAGCACCAGATCTGTTGGTTGCTCATATCGGCAGACATACTCTTTGACATAGCTCTACCACTGCTTGGCTTTAGGTTAATTCTTGTTTAAAAATCTACTGACCATATTATGGCTAAGCTGGCCATCTAAGATAGCATAGCAGCTAGGCTAGTAGCTGTAGCATACTAATTCTGGCTAAAGGATATGGATATAAATATCAAGCAGGTTCTGCTCCATACTTCCTCCTTTATCAATTCTTAGAAGGAAATAATATAAAGAGCTTTATCTCTCCTTTCCAATACATTTAGTGCATAAGGTGAGTAATTAATAAACTTATTATAATTTGGCTTGGGTAAATATCTCTTTGAAGAAAACTCTCTATTATATAGTTAAATATGCTGTTTCCTCTTTTCATTTCATTTAATGATAAGTTTTGAGGTACCTGATAGATTGTTCTCCAATCCCGATCTGTAATGCCATAACGAATAAAAATAAATTGTTTAGACTTTTCAGTTACTAATTGTATAATTTTATTTTATACTTTATAGTTATAGAAGAAAAAAGGGAGAGTAATATGGTAAGAGTAAGAAAGGTATAGTAATAAAATAAAAAAATGGCGACGACCTACTCTCCCACCTTTTGGGCAGTACCATCGGCGCTGTTGGGCTTAACTTCTCTGTTCGGAATGGGAAGAGGTGGACCCCAACGCTATAGTCACCTAATTTTTAAATTTCTTTATAAATAGTCTTTATAAGACAAATTAGTAAAAGTAAAAAGCGGTTGCAAAAGAAGCATTCGGGTAATTAGTATTGCTCAGCTTTGCCATTTCTGACTTTACACCTGCAACCTATCAAGGTCATCGTCTATGACCACCCTTAAGAAATCTCATCTTGGGGCGAGTTTCGTGCTTAGATGCTTTCAGCACTTATCTCTTACAAACGTAGCTACTCAGCGGTGCAACTGACGTCACAACTGATACACCAGCGGTTTGCCCAACCCGGTCCTCTCGTACTAGGGTCAGCTCCCCTCAAATTTCTAACGCCCACAACAGATAGAGACCAAACTGTCTCACGACGTTCTGAACCCAGCTCGCGTGCCACTTTAATGGGCGAACAGCCCAACCCTTGGGACCTTCTCCAGCCCCAGGATGTGACGAGCCGACATCGAGGTGCCAAACCTCCCCGTCGCTATGGGCGCTTGGGAGAGATTAGCCTGTTATCCCCAGAGTACCTTTTATCCTTTGAGCGATGGCCCTTCCATATGGAACCACCGGATCACTATATCCATCTTTCGATCCTGCTCGACTTGTTAGTCTCACAGTCAAGCACCCTTATGCTATTGCACTCTATGCACGGTTACCATTCGTGCTGAGGGTACCTTTGAAAGCCTCCGTTACTTTTTAGGAGGCGACCGCCCCAGTCAAACTACCCACCAAACAATGTCCTCCTGCTCTCAGGAGTGAGGTAACACATATATCAAGGGTGGTATTTCAAGATTGACTCCACCATGCCTAGCGACACAGCTTCAAAGTCTCCCACCTATCCTACACATGATATACATATTGCCAATGTTAAGCTATAGTAAAGGTTCATGGGGTCTTTTCGTCCCGTTGCGGGTAAGCGGCATCTTCACCGCTACTACAATTTCACCGAGCTCTTGATCGAGACAGTGCCCAAGTCGTTATACCATTCGTGCAGGTCGGAATTTACCCGACAAGGAATTTCGCTACCTTAGGACCGTCATAGTTACGGCCGCCGTTTACTGGGGCTTCAGTTCAATGCTTCGTCCGAAGACTAACATCTCCCCTTAACCTTCCAGCACCGGGCAGGTATCAGGCCTTATACTTTATCTTTCGATTTTGCAAAGCCTTGTGTTTTTGGTAAACAGTCGCCTGGGCCTTTTCACTGCGACCTCTCACTTATCCGAAGACAAATGAGGAGGCACCCTTTTTCCCGAAGTTACAGGGCAAATTTGCCGAGTTCCTTGATCAAGAATCACTCGTCCACCTTAGGATTCTCTCCTCAACTACCAGTGTCGGTTTACGGTACGGATAGCTAACAACGTAGCGATTAGAGGCTTTTCTTGGAAGTATGATTAGGGTCATTATCTGCTTTCCCGAAGGATTACAGTACTATCACCTTCAGCAGTTCCGGGGGATTTGCCTCCCAGACCTATACTTACTGGCTTCAACCTCGTATTTCGTCACGAGGCAGACCTTTCACTCCTTCGTCCCCCCTTCTCTATTATTAGCTAGTATCGGAATATTAACCGATTGTCCATCGCTTACGCCCTTCGGCTACAGCTTAGGCTCCGACTAACCCACGGATGACTAGCATAGCCGTGGAAACCTTAGTTTTTCGGTGTGCTGGTTTCCCACCAGCATTAACGTTACTTATGCCTACATTTTCTTTTCTAACCAATCCACGGCAAGTCTCCTTGCCGCTTCAGCTTTGTTAGAATGCTCTCCTACCCCCTATTACATGAAGTAATAGAGCCATAGCTTCGGTAATATGCTTGATGCCCGATTATTGTTGGCGCCCTGTCACTCGACCAGTGAGCTGTTACGCACTCTTTCAATGAATGGCTGCTTCCAAGCCAACATCCTGGCTGTCTTAGCAACTGGACTTCCTTTGTTCAACTTAGCATATATTTTGGGACCTTAGCTGATGGTCTGGGTTCTTTCCCTCTCGGACCAGGACCTTAGCACCCTGGCCCTTTCTCCTAAACAAAACTAATAGTATTCGGAGTTCGTCTAGATACGGTAGGATATTACTCCCCCTTATCTGATCGGTAGCTCTACCTCTATTAGTCTACATTTAAGGCTGCTCCTAAAAGCATTTCGGAGAGTACGAGCTATTTCCTAGTTTGATTAGCCTTTCACCCCTACCCACAGCTCATCCGAGGATGTTGCAACGTCCACCGGTTCGGCCCTCCACGCTGTTTTACCAGCGCTTCAGCCTGGCCATGGGTAGATCACTAGGTTTCGCGTCTAGCTTCTCTGACTTAAGCGCCCTATTCAGACTCGCTTTCGCTTCGGCTGCTCCTCTCAAGAGGATTAACCTAGCCAAAGAAGACTAACTCGTAGGCTCATTATGCAAAAGGCACGCCGTCACTCCATGATATACATCAGAAGCTCCGACCGCTTGTAAGCGTATGGTTTCAGGTACTTTTCACTCCCTTATTCAGGGTACTTTTCACCTTTCCCTCACGGTACTAGTTCACTATCGGTCTCTCAGTAGTATTTAGCCTTGCCAGATGGTGCTGGCTGCTTCAGTCGGTTTTTCACCGGAACCGACCTACTCAGGATACTAACTAACTTAATCTTGCTTACCTTGACAGGGCTATCACCTTCTATGGCTTATCTTTCCAGATAATTTAAGTTCACTCGACCAAGCCGTAATGTTAGTCCTACAACCCCACATCAGCCGTAACTGTTGTGGTTTGGGCTGTTCCGCTTTCGCTCGCCACTACTAACGGAATCACTAATTGTTTTCTCTTCCTCTGGGTACTTAGATGTTTCAGTTCCCCAGGTTTGCTTCTCTATTCAGAGATGAATCCAACTTCATTGGAATCGGGTTTCCCCATTCGGAAATCTGCGGATCAATTTGTATTAACCAATCCCCGCAGCTTATCGCAGCTTGTCACGTCCTTCATCGCCTCTGAGAGCCTAGGCATCCCCCATACGCTCTTGCATTACTTCTTTTCATTTTTGTATTAACTACAATGTCCAAATAATATTTGAACATCCTATCTAATACTTGAAATTGTTTATTCCCGCTTTTACTTTTACAATATGTCAAAGAACTTTTTTTGCCGCAATTAAAAATGCGCTTACGACAAACGCTTAATTTCTTAGTTCGTGAGATAATTTTATTATTTATCTCATTCGAATCTTTACAAAGGTATAAAAAAACTTTTTATATACAAGCAATTTCCAATAAAATATTTTTACTCAATTAATTTTACTTGTATTGACCTACAAAAAACTTAATTACTTGGTTAGCAATCCTTTATTATTACAATTAAATGACTACCATCTCCTCATAAGTTATTTTATATTTTTTAATTCTAATACAAATTAATGTATGTAGTTTACAAATACAATTAATCTATCTATTGTTAAAATATAGGTTTCAAACCTCTCTTAACTAATCATAAAGAAATTCTTACTATTCGATGTATAGGATAATCTATAAGAAGAGTGTAAGACAAAATATGATCCTAAAAAGTTTTATAATATGCTAGCTTTTTAAGCTTTTCAAATAGCCTACCTCTTGATTAGTTAAAAATCTCCATTTACTTCTAGGAAGTTCTTTCTTAGTAAGATTAGCATACATTACTCTATCTAAATTAATAATTTGGTAGCCGAGATGCTCAAATAAGCGCCTGATAATTCTATTTTTTCCTGAATGTATTTCTATTCCCAACTTACTTTCATCTCCTTGTACTATAGAGATACTGTCAACCTGTACAATACCATCTTTTAGACAAATACCCGCTTTAATGGCTGCTAAGTCTTTTGGTTGGATGGGACTTGCTAACTCCACTTGATAGATTTTTTTTATTTGATAAGAAGGGTGAGCCAACTTTTGGGCCAAGTCCCCATCATTGGTTAAAACTAAAAGTCCCGTTGTATTACGATCAAGCCTACCCACAGGATATACCCGCTCTTGGCAAGCACCTTTTACAAAATCTAAAACCGTTCTCCTACGTTCTGGATCAAATGCCGTTGTAATACAGTTTCTAGGCTTATTAAGAAGAATATAAACGTGTTTGTTTGGTTTTAATACTTTATCACGAAATTTTACTATATCAGTATTTTTTACTTGATAACCTAAAGTTGTTATTTTTTCACCATTAACAGTGATACGGCCAGCTTGTATGAGTTCATCCGCTTCTCTTCTAGAACAAATCCCGGCATTACTTATCCATTTATTTAATCGAACATAGTTAATTTGATCAGAAGCTACCTTTGAGGGATAAGAAAGAATTTTACTCATATTACTAGCCTGTTGCCTTATATCACCTAAAATCTAAAAGTCTACGAACTTATTTTTCTTTTTCTTCTTTAGCTCGCTTAGCAAATACTGAATGCCTAGAATGAGGAACCACTTTAAGTCTATCCTTATCAATAAGCTCTCCTGTAACTGTGCAAACGCCATAAGTACCATTTTGAATTCTAGTAAGCGCATTTTCTAAGTGTACAATATATTTTCTCTGTCGGTCTATAAGGATGCCAAGGTTTTCTTTTTCAACAGTATCAGGTACTTCTTCTAATAGCTTGACACTTACTTCTACACTATTATCATTACTTTTATCTAATGCCTCTTGAATAAAAACAAGCTCTTTACGTGCTTTATCTAACTTCTCTAAAATAAGCTTCTCAAACTCTTTTAGCTCCTTTATTGAATATTTGTTTTGTTTACGCTCTTCCATATCTATGTAGATTAAATTGACAAAAGGATAGCTATATAATACTCTTTATAGGATAGGCTTTACCTATAAATTACTTATACTGCTTTATCCAATTAGCTTATTTTTTGCCTTATACACTAGTTGCTGTATATGCAGTATAAGTAATTTATCTTGTTATGTCAATACTTGTATTAGTCTACTTGGCTATCTGCTTCTGCAGCAATTACACTTACAGAATCTACTACATCTGCCAAAATTCTACCACAGTGCTCACATTTTATTATTTGCCTTTTTTCTTTGATTTCTGCTTGCATTTGTGGATATATAATCGTAAAACATCCCCCACATGCCCCCCCAGCTACTGTTACTACAGCTAAGTTATTGCGCACATTATTTCTAATCTTCTCATAGCTTTGAAGTAAGGCCTTATCAATATTAGCTTGTAATTGTTGACACTTTTTATTTAATTTTTCTTCTTCTCCTTTGCTTTCTCCTACTATTGAATTTAAATCTTCTTGCTTAGATGCCAGGTTCTGTTTGGCTTTTTCAATAGATTTATTAAGAAATTCAATAGCATGCTTACTTTTTTCTATTTGTTCATAACTCTCTTTAATCTTTTTCTCTGCTAATTGAATATCTAATTTATGTAACTCTATCTCCTTAGTTATAGCATCATATTCTCTATTATTCCTTACATTCATCTGCTGGTCCTCATATCGCTTCACTTGTGCTTCTATATCTTTAATCTTTATGCGTAGCGAGGCGATATTTTGCTCTAGATTAATAGTCTGTTCTTGGCAGGTTGTGGCTTGCAACTGTAGGTTAGACAAATCATCTTCTAACTTTTTCACTTCCTGGGGCAACCCACCTCTTACTTGAATAATTTTATTAATTTGTTTATCAATTTCTTGTAACTCAAGCAAAAGGCTAAGGTTTTTTACAGTATTGTTTTCCATAAAGTATATGTCAAATTTTATTTTAGAAGTATTTAGAAGTAATAAACTGGGTTAGTTTGTATTGCACTTTTTAATAACACAATGTTACTAAATTTTTCGGACAATTTGTTATAGATTAATTCTTTAATAGCTATTTCACTTTCATAATGGCCTATATCTGCTATTAGAATTTGATCTTCGGCACTAAAAAAATCATGATATTTTACATCCGCTGTTACGAATACATCTGCACCTTGCTTAATAGCTTCTGTTAATAAGAATATACCAGCTCCACCACATAAAGCGACTTTTTTAATATCCTTTTTAACTAGAGCAGAGTGCTTTATACAAGTCAGTGCCATTTTTTCCTTAAGATAGGTAAGAAATGCCTGGTTATTAAAAGATCTAGGCAGCTCTCCTATTATTCCACTCCCCACCTGTATATCCATATTTTCTATATTTTGGATATAGTAAGCTAATTCTTTGCAAGCGTATAATTGCTCGAGAGCGCCCACTATAGTTTTGGATAAATAAGCTGGAAATACTACTTCTAGTTGATGAGCTGTTGCCCACTCAACCTTATCATCCTGCTTTAATGTGCCTATAGGATGGTGTATAGATCTGTTACGCTGAAACGTAGCAGTACCTGCACTACTAGTAAAACTACAATTGCTGTAATGATTTATATGGCCTGCGCCTGCCTGATGCAAAACATTGCGCACTTCTTCTAATTGTAAAGGAGATACAAAAGCAGTCAACTTTTGTAGGGTATGTGGCTTAGGAAGCAATATTTTGCATGCTTCCAAACCAAGCTGCCGAGCCATATTGTAGCTTACTCCCTGTATAATATTGTCTAAATTAGTATGTATTGTATAAATGGCTATATTATACCTAATAGCTTGTATAACACATCTTTCTACATAATTTATACCTATTAATTTTTTTATAGGTTTGAATATAATAGGGTGGTGTGCTATAATTAAATTGCAGTTCTTATCTTTTGCTTCTTCTATTATAGTTTCTGTAATATCTAAGCATAACAGTATACCAGTAACTTCTGTAATTGGACTACCTATTATAAGTCCAGCATTATCATAACTCTCTTGATAAGCTAATGGTGCCCACTGCTCTAAATAATTTGTAATATCTTTAACTTTGACCATATACAGTAAATAATGAGCAAATTTTATATAACATGTTAGCAAGTTAATAATATTATGTGGGCTTTATGATATTTGAAAAACTTAAAAGGCGTCTATTTATTATAGGCTTAAACCTAATAACACCCTTAGGGTGGCTCTATGGGTTAATTATGCGGCTTCGGAACTTTTTATACAACGCTGGACTTAAACAAGTTTATGAGTATACCCATCCAATAACAATTATTAGTATAGGTAATCTTACGGTGGGTGGCACAGGAAAGACTCCTTGTATAGAATACTTACTCCGTTTACTTCAAGAAAACTTTTATACAGTAGTAGTAAGCAGAGGATACAAACGCAAAACGCACGGATATAGAATAGCAAATATCCTGGACAATGCACGAACTATTGGCGATGAACCCTATCAGTTATATAAAAAGTTTGTTACTAAAAATGCCAAGACACAAGTCATCGTATCAGAAGACAGGGCAAAAGCTATCCAAAGATTGATAACTAATTATCCATATACAGAAGTTATTTTATTAGATGATGGTTTCCAACATAGACGCGTAAAGCGAAAATTAAATCTTTTGCTAACCAGTTTTCATAAACCTTTTTTTAGGGATTATATATTGCCTGTGGGTAGGCTTAGAGAACCTAGACAGGCAGCAAGTCGTGCAGATATTATTCTTGTAACTAAATGTCCTGAAGTACTAACATATGATATGCAAGAAGACTTTAAACAACATATTAACCTATATTGCAAGACTCCTACTCCACCTATTTTCTTCACTCGTATTCAATATAGCACTCCTAAAAGTCTATACCCATCTCATGCAGATAATTTCTCTAAATATATTGTATTAGTAACAGGAATTGCCGACCCAGCTCCACTAGTAGAATATGTATGCAAAACTTACCAACTAGTGTACCATATTGCATTTAAGGACCATCATCAATTTACCCAAACAGATGTAAGAAAAATTGTATCCATTTTTAATCAAGTTACTTACAAAAAAAAATGTATATTGACCACAGAGAAAGACAGTATGCGTCTTATAGACCCAAATGTATCTTCTATTTTAAGACAAATACCTGTATTTTTACTCCCTATGTCTATGGAATTTATTGAAGGGGAACAAGCTTTCACAAAGCTTATCTGGGATAGTATAGAGAAATAGTATTTAAATTTTAATTTTACCCTTGTGTCATATCGCTCATATATATGTCTTATTGCCTTTTTTCTAGGATGGTTTAATAACCTTAAGGCACAGGAACAAGAGTTTTTAGATGATAGTACTCATGATGTACATGGTCTGCACACAACCTTTTTCCTTACACCAGCTGATTTAAAATACAATATATCAGGCTTCAAGCCTTTATCTGTAAATATTGAAAAAATAGACCGTTTTACTTTTAAGCAAAAAATGGCCTATAAAGTTCAAGACCTTGGGAATGAGGGGACAGCCACCAAATCTATTTTTTATACCTTACCGCAAGCAATTGGAGCTCATAGTGGTTTTTATGTTTATGATGCATATTTCAGAAATCCAAGCCATCAAAGATATTATGATACAAAAGCTCCTTACACCGATGGTACAGTAGTTTTTGCTAATTATGGCAGTTACTCATTTGAAGGTTGTCATGCTAGAAGCTTTAATAAAAACTGGCATTTAGGTGCTATGTTTGAAACCATAATGTCTGATAGAGAATATATCCCCTCAAAAATTCCTTATGATAGGCAGGTAATTACTTATCCTTTTACATTGTTTGGTCATTATAAAACTGATAACGAAAGATATCAGCTTTTAGTAAGTTTTTATAGAAAAGAGCATCGTAACAGAGATACAGGAGGTATTGTAGGTAAAGATAGTAAGGTAGATAAATGGCTAGAGGCTAAAGCAATAATTAACAACAACTTATCCACTGCAGATAGTGTGGAAAGCGGAGAACTAAGGCAACAATATTACCTATACCATCAAGCAGTTTATGCGGAACCACTACAGGTATACCAGGAGGTCATGGTAAGAAATACTAATAATTATTTTACAACTAGAACTCTAAATGCCAAGTCCAAAGCATTCTTAGCAGGTAATTTGTTAAATAAACTAGACAGTATTGAGGATAGCACAACCATGCAAACATTTTCCAACGAATGGGGAATTAAGGGGAAAATAAACCGTATATTTTACCAATATTATACACGTGAGAAATTAATTAAGCTAGAAAAAATTAATTTACTTCCAAGAACACTAGCAGAATATTACTTAGGGCTTTATACTCGCATAAATGTTAGGGATAATATAGATTTTATACATTTGCACGGTGAATATTTGCAAGGTGACTTCTATAAAATACATACTTCTTATAAGGGCTCTATACTTGAATTATCGTACGACCAAGTTAAATATAGGCCCTCGTTTTTATCACTACGCTATGAGAGTGTTTATCGAAATTGGAATAAAAATTTTAAACCTCCTGTAGGGCGGCAACTAGAAGGATCATGCCGCATACCATTACCTGGTGTATTAGTGAAACCCTATGGAAGATTCGTCCATATCCAATCCCCCATTTATTTCCAACATGTTGATTCTGCTGGCACTTTTAGTACACTTATAGAACCACATCAGGAAAAAGAGTACGCCCATATCATAACTTGGGGTACTAATATCAACATAAGTTTATTGACATATTTTCATCTAGATACTGAGATAGCTTCTACACAAGTAGGGGGACCAGCTGCTAACGCTTTTAGAATACCTAAATGGTATACTAACGTCAGGTCATACTATGCCAAAACTTTTTATAAAGGCAAATCAGAGATTGAGACGGGTATAGAATGTAATTGGAAATCTAGTTATCATGCTGATGGATATGACCCTATCACACAACAATTTTTTAGACAAGACGATTTTAACGTATATTCCTATCCTATTATTGAATTATTTTTCAACTTTAGAATTAAAACTTTTAGAGGTTTTTTAAAAGTTGTACATGTCAACCAAGGATTGTTATCCAAACCAGGATATTTTGTAACACCATTTTATCCAGGACAGCTTAGGTCTATAGATCTAGGTTTTAGTTGGTCTTTATTCAATTAGGATAATATAATTGATCTATATGAAACTAGCTATCATAGGTGCTACAGGCCTTGTAGGAAGCACCTTACTTAAGCTCATAGAAGAACGCCAGTTCCCTGTAAAAGAGCTGCTGTTAGTAGCTTCAGAGAATTCTGAGGGACAACCTATCTTTTTTAAAGATAGAGACTATAAACTTATCAGTCTGGATACAGCGTTAGCTGCTAAGCCAACAGTCGCTATATTTTCGGTAGGTGCAGAAATATCCTTAACATGGGCACCACGTTTTGCAGAAATAGGGACTACCGTTATTGATAATTCGACTGCCTGGCGCATGCATCCTAATTATAAGCTAATTGTACCAGAAATAAACGCTCATCTATTAACAGCTTCAGATAAAATCATTGCTAATCCTAACTGTTCAGCACTCCAGTTAGTGATGGCATTAGCTCCACTGCACAGGCTATATCAATTAAAAAGACTTGTCATTTCCACTTATCAGGCAGTAACAGGTAGTGGTAAAGCCACCATAGAACAACTTTTATCGGAACGAAAAGGCACTCCGCAGACTCCATCAGCTTATCCGCATCCTATTGATTTAAATCTTATACCTCATATAGACGATTTTTTAGAGAATGGCTATACCAAGGAGGAAATAAAATTAGTCAATGAAACTAGAAAAATACTCAATGACGAATCTATCCAAGTGACAGCAACAGCAGTTCGAGTTCCTGTACTGGGCGGACACTCTATGGCTGTTAATGCTGCTTTTGAGCAAGATTTTAGCATAAAAGAGGTTATACAAACGCTCAAACAGAGTCCAGGACTAGTGGTACAAGACAATATACAAGAGAGTCAGTATCCTATGCCTATAATAGCACAGAATAGAAATGAAGTTTTCGTAGGTAGAATAAGAAGGGATGAATCACAGCGTGCAACATTAAATTTATGGATAGTAGCTGATAACCTACGAAAAGGAGCTGCAACTAATGCCATTCAAATTGCAGAATACTTGCAAGCACAGCATTACCTTTCAAATTAGTTAGATAGAGCATCTATTGTTCAATGTATAATAAGCTTAATATTTTTTAATTAACAAATGGCTGTTATATAGTTGTATACACGAAGCATAATCATAAGTTTCATGCTTATGAGAGCCTTTAGAATTATATATATAATAGCTATACATATTATAGGTATTATCAAAAAATGTGCAAGTTTATTTTATAAAAAAATGTGCTAATAAGCCACAAAGGAACTATCTTCACGCATTAGTTAAAAATAGTATTATACATCCATGAAAATAACAGAATCTGCCCTACCACAAGGGCAAGGAAACATGCCCCTAGAATCCATCATAACTAATAAACACGAAAAGGTTATTTACCATTATGATGAAGCTACAGGGCTTAAAGCCATCGTAGCTATTCATAATACAATACTTGGCCCTGGTTTGGGAGGAGCACGTATATGGGACTACACACAAGAAGAACATGCTTTAGTAGATGCGTTAAGGCTTTCTAAAGGAATGACTTATAAGTCTGCTGTAGCCGGTCTAGACCTAGGAGGAGCTAAAGCTGTTATCATAGGAGACGTAAATAAGCTTAAGAATGAGGCTTATCTACGTAAATATGGACAATTTGTAGAAAGCTTGCACGGTAGCTACATTACAGCCCCAGATGTAAATACTACGATGTATGATATGGTGCATATTGCTAAAGAGACTAAATATATAGTAGGGCTGCCTGCGGTATATCAAGGCAGTGGAGATCCTTCTATATTAACAGCCTATGGTACCTATATGGGCATCAAGGCAGTGGCTCAAAAAGCTTATGGAAGCGATAGCTTAGCAGGTAAAAAAATTGGGATACAGGGAGTTGGAAAAGTGGGAGCCATGCTAGTTGATTACCTGTCTAAAGAGGGTGCTTCTATTTATATTACTGATATCTTACCAGGTAGGCTAGCAGCAATAGCAAAAGAATACAACGTACAGGTAGTACAAGATGCTGAAGCATTCTATGAACTTGATATGGATATTTATGCTCCATGTGCATTGGGAGCAACCATCAATGACCAGACTATAGCTAAATTAAAATGCCAAGCTATTGCAGGCGCGGCTAACAACCAATTGGCGGATGAACATAAACATGGCCGCATGTTACTTGAAAAAGGCATGATCTATGCACCGGACTTTTTGGTTAATGCAGGAGGTGTTATTAATGTACATACTGAGTTTTATGGTAACTATAACGCAGAACTAGCCCACCAACAAGTAGAAAATATTTATACAACTTGCTTAACCATATTACAGCAGTCTGCACAAGATAATATACCAACCCAAGAAGCAGCCATACGTCTAGCAGAACAAAGAATACAATCTGTAAGAAACGCACGATTGGCATAAGTCTTAGTTAAAAAATCCTGCTTACTTTATAACAGATAAGCTATATCTTAGTTAAGTAAGCAGGTAATTAAGGCTTTCTTTTATAAATTTAGAACACATACAAGTTAACCTGTTGTGATAGATAAACCCATTATTAATCGCCGCTTTGTTCGCATTAAAGCTCTACAAAATCTTTATGCGTTTTATATTAACCAACAAGCAAATTACCAAAACGCTTTAGAGCAAATCAAGCTTGAATTTATTCCTGATGTCTTTGCAAGCACTCCAGTAAGTGAAGAACAGTTAGCCCAAGAGAAATCTCAAGCCACATTAATATTTAATTCTTGGGTATCTGAGGACAAAATACACTTGCCTATACAACATAATTACAGTGCCGTAATACAAGAAACTGCAAAAAAAGTATGGGCTAGCTATAAATTTAACCTTACACAAGATTCAAAAATATTAGGAAACGGCTGGGGAGCAGCAATAGATAGCATTCGGAACACTTATCTACTGATTTTACAATTGCTTGTTGAATGGTTCCAGATAGCACAGCAACAATCACAAAAAGCCAGCCAGCTGCGACAAGCTGGTATTACATATCCTATAGTGCTAGCGCAGAGCGAGCTATTAGGGCATTTGCAAACAAATAATACTTTTTTAGATCTTACACAGCAATATAAAGCTAGCTGGGAACCTCATATGGATGTAATAGTGAGGTGGTATAACCAATTTATTAAAGAAGCTCCCATATTAACTAGTGATACATCCATTACAGACAATGCAGGACAAGGACAAGCACTTATAAAGTACCTTGTAGAAGATATTATTTTTACACAGGAAGACATTCAGAATTTCTTTAATGATATAGACTTAAGTTGGATAGAACATAAGTCTGTTGTTAAAAAGCTGTTGCATGAATTATTATCAAAATCAGATATCGAGTTACTGGTAAAAGAGATAGAAGATGCCATGCAGATAGGAACCAATGCTGCTTCTTTTTATGATAAGCTAATAGCTACTGCTTTAGAGCAAGAAAAATTTATAGATAATCTGATACAGCAACATATAAAAAACTGGTCTATAGAAAGAACAGTACTTTTAGATAGAATTATCATCAAAATGGGATTATGCGAAATGAAATATTTTGATAGTATACCTACTAAAGTAGCTATTAATGAATATGTAGATTTAGCAAAAAAATATAGCACCGCTAAAAGCAGCAAATTTATTAATGGTGTCTTAGATACTATTGCAAAAACCATTTAAAAACAATATCTTGAAAGAATCTTTAATAAAAGAATCTTAAAAATCTTGGTATATGGGTATGCAAAAACGTTCTTCAAGTATTATTACATTATTGGTCGGACTAGCTTTAGGTACACTAGTAGGCATGTTATTTTCTCCTACTGGAGGCGCAACTATTAGGGGTTTTTTAGTGTATCAATGCAGAAAGGTATTACAAAATATAAAAAGGATGTTTACACATATGGCTCCTTTTCACCATGACATAACAATAGATAATACTGCTAAAGCTGCTAGCCAAGAAGTGATTGAGAGGACAGTAAAAAAGGCAAAGAAAATTTTAGAAGCAGCCGAATTATTATCCAATCAACTGGATGGGAAATAATCCTCATTTTTAAATTGTTTAAGTCATTCTTTTAATATAACTTAGACACTCCATACGTTTAACCTTTAACTATTATGTTTAATTATATCATTTTATTAGAAGCGACCGTTGCAAAAGGCATTGATGTAAAACAAATAGCACTTATTGCTAGCTTTGTTTTAGTCTTTTACTTTTTTATGATTCGTCCGCAACAAAAAAGACAGAAAGACCAACGCAGCTTTATCGACCATATCAAGAAAGGAGATAATGTAGTAACCATTGGAGGTATTCACGGTAAAATACATGATATAGAAGACAACATAGTTACCTTAGAAGTAGATAACAGAGGAACTAAAATCAGCATTTCTAAGAGTGCTATCTCCATAGAAGCAACTAAAAAATTGCAGCAACCACAAAAATAGGTTGTTGCTTCCGTTAGGAGTAAAATATTTTATCTCCTCAGCACATCTAAATGTAGCTCAGCAATGACCTCAGAATACTTACCTAATATAGGTGTTCACGTGTCTACACTCTTTAAATTTAACCAAAAGCACATATTTCTCCCCTAACTAAGCAATTGACAAAAGCATACTTTATGGTTGTGTATAGAGATGACTTTTGTGATTGCTTGGCAGCTCTAATCTTGAAGAACCAAGTATGTTCTTCAAGCTAAAAACAGTAATTCTATTTTGGGTAGATACGTGAAACGGGTACTATCTAATGATATAAATATTGACAGAGTATAGCACAACTGCTCGTTGCTTTTTTATCAGCTCACCACGCTAATACAGATAAAGCGGCTTATTATTTTTATATTCTTGTATTTCGTCTGTTCTACTTTACTAAAATTTATATTATTTACCTTTCGATGTCCGCTTCTCAATCAACTTAACAAGTAAATCTTTTATTTTTTTCTGTAAAGCAGGTTTATCAGGACCAGCTAACACCTTTAATTCTTTGCCATAATAAGGTATAAAATCAAAACCTGCTTTTACTCCTAGCTCTGCCCATTCTTTCGGTGTTTGAGGTAAAAGGCAAGTCCCTAATGCTGCTTTTACTAACTCGCTACCAGGAACTAAAAGGTCTACCAGTCTATTGAATGTCTTTCTTAATGTTTCCTTATCCAAAATAGGAACTTAAGGCACAACAGGCAACTGAATAACAAATTGATTACAAAAATAAAGCAGTGAATTATCTAAACTATTTATACATGCTCGTAAAAACTGAATCTTCTGAATGCCTTCCAGAATAGGACGATTAACATAATCTTTAACATCTGAATTGAAATAAAGCTTTTCTGTAGCTCTACGTTGGGCTTTAAATACCTCTGATATATTGGCTACATGGGTGGCTAGCTGTTCGGCCTCTGCTTTCAGCTCTCTACGCTTAGTATCACTACCGTCCATTTTTCCTAATAAAGCCTGCATGTCTTTATGGCTATCCTCTACTAATTCTATGGCATCAGTAGGCGCATTGATTTCTTCTTCTAGTTCTCTGTAGGCTACTTGTTCCTCCTCCGTTTCTCCTTCTTGTTCTTCTTCATAATCAGATAAATTTCCGCCTTTTGTAGCTAAAAGTTGCCCCAATTCTTCCTTATACTTATATAAGCTTGCTAAAAGCTCATTAGCTATTTCTAAATGTTCAGGTCTATAGTTTTGGTGAAACTGAATATTCCCTGGATGTTCTTTGGTATACTGAATAACTACTAAAGCCTCTTTTATTTCAATAATTTCTTTGTTTATACACTTTAGAATATAACTTATATCTTTTTGTTGCTTCTCAGTTAAGCCTTGAGCTGTATTAGTTTCTAATAGCTCTTCTCGGAAGATTCTAGTATACTCACCAAATCTTCTCAAATTACCTCTTCGAGAAGAAGGTATAAAAATTTGTGTAGGCTTAACTATTCCTATTTCTGCTTGTTCTTCAGCCAGACGACGTTTTACAAGTATTTGTAAACTCTCATTTTCTAGATGCTCGATTTGCTGTTCTATCTTCTCTTTTTCTTTTCTCCGCTCTTCTTTTTGCTCTGCCTCTTTCTTTGCAGCTTGCTCCCTGGCCTCTTCTAACTTTCTGACTGCTGCATCACTCTCTGCACGCATTTCTGCTATTTCTAAGCTAGCATTTAACCTATACTTTAATTTGACGTCTTGAACCTCTCTAGTTATAATATCTATGAACGCTTGCACAACAGCAGGTTGCCCTAACTCTGCAGCAGCATCCACTACTTCTAATGATATGTTTGTTTCTTCTCCTTTTTCTAGTTTACTAAGTGTTGCTAGTAAAGGGCTAAATTCTAATCTAACACTATCTGCATTTAACTGAGGATGCTCTTTGATATGCTCATCTATCGCTTTTTTAATATCTTCTATCATAGCTTCTGTTACTTCTCCTTTTCCAATATACCCGTTAGTACAATTACATTTTGCGTATAAAGTAGCTAATAGTAACAATACTATCAGCTTTAGAGTGTGGAGATGTCGGCTATGGATACACATATATTATCAATTAATTTAAGAAATCCTTATTTTTTATTCATACTTATGGGGTAAATCCCTTTGCTTGATAGTCAATATGGGACAAAGATGGCTTCTACCCAACTAATACTACTTCAATGCCTACATGACTAACTACCTAAATCAAGGGGCCATTAAACCACTTTACTTATATTTTTCTAACTCGTGCTCCGTACTTCCATTTCCTTATGAGATATTAGACTCATAATCAGATAAGTTTTCTCCCTTCGAAGCTAATATTGTATGCATCTCTTCTTTATGTTCTTCCAACCCCTTTAGTAAACTTTTTACTAGTTCTATGTCTGCTGTAGTATACTTAGCTAATGGATCTATTCCTGGATGGTTGATAAAGTAGTCAAGATCTTCTAATGCACCTTCTAGCTCTTGCTTTTCTTTGGCTATACGTTTAAATATAAACTTGGCATCTTTCTTTTGCTCGTCAGGAAACCCTCTATTTGAATTACTTATTTCAGATAGGTCGTCTTTTAGATCTTGAATGTATCCCTTGATGCGTCGCATGTTTCCCTGCCTAGTTGCAGCTATAAAATATTGCCTTTTTCTAACACCTCCCTCCTGTTCTTCATCACGCCATAGTTGCTCTACTTCTTGCTGTATGGTTGCAATATTCTTATCCATTCTTTCTCTCCTTTCTTTTAACTCTGCTTCTCTATGTGCATCTTTAAGCCTTTCTTCGACAGAAGTAGCTTGGGTTTCTTTAAGTAGTGCTTCAGTACTAGCCTGGATTTTATGTATAGATTTCGCTACTTCTAGTTTAAATAGCAGTTTACACGACTTATTATTTTTAGTATTTCGCTTTACAATTTGTATGAATGCCTGTATAGTATCAAACTGTTCTAACTCTACAGTAGCATCTATGATACTTTCTGAAATGTCTGTCTCTTTTCCTTTTTGCAACTTTTCAAGCGTTTCTAATAGAGGAGCAAACTTTGTATTAACGAAGTTTTTATCTAATTGAGGATGCTGTTTACTATATTCTTCTATAGACTTTTTTACATCTTCTATCATAGCTTCTGTCACTTCTCCTCGTCCAATGTATTTGTTTGTACAGTCACATTTTACATATAAAATAGGTAATAGCAATAAGGCTATCAGCTTTAGAGTGTGGGTATGGCGGCTATGGATACACATATATCAATTACTTTAAGAAATTCTTATTTTTTATTCATACTTATGGGGTAAATCCCTTTTCTTGATATACAATATGGAACAAAGGTGGCTTCTCTCCAGCTAATACTACTTCAACACCTATAAAATCGTCGTCTCGGTTGGTTTGTCCAAACTGTATCTCAAACTCTGCTGTTAAATCATCAATATAAGCTTCTTCAACCTCAGTCTTTTACTTAATATAATTCTTGCTAGTACCCTCTCCTTATCGTGAATCTCCAAACTGGTCATTTATTCTATAGTAGCAGCATATGTCCCATCTTTATGAGAATTTTTATCATCAGAAAAAAGGAATTCTTTCTCGGTACTATAATCTATTCCTACTAATTGTTCAAAGACCAAACCATGCCCCATTAGCATTTAAATCCGTTTTTTTCTCTAATCTTTTATTTTTATTTTCCACTTTTCTGTTGTTCTTTTTGTTGTGCTTTTTTAACAGCTTCTTGCTGCCCTAGCTGCCCTTAATTCCTTTGCTAACTTAGCCCTGCTAGCATTCATCCTTGCTATAGCTAGGTTGGCCTTTAGTTCATATTTTAATCTTATATATTGTATATCGTCCATATATTGTTTATCCCCAGTAATAATATCCATAAATGCTTGTACTACTTTAGGTTTTCCTAACTCGGCAGCAGCATCTATTATATTGGATGGAATATCAGTTTCTTCTCCTTTTTGCAATTTTTTTAGAATTTCTAATAAGGGGCTAAACTGACTTCTAATAAAGTTAGAATATGATTGAGGTTTTCCTTTCATCTGCTCTTCTATAGCTGTTTCTACGTCCTCTATCATACCTGTAGTTATTTCTCCTTTGCTAATATATTTAGTAGCCACATAATCGTAGTTGCCACAACCACATGCTATATATAGAATAGACAAGATAAATAACACTATTGCTATTAATATATTTCTATAATTATTATTAAACATACATCAGTTGCTATATCAGTTTTCAATATGCTTCTATTTTAGGGTCGAACCCTTTTACTTGGTAGACAATATGAGGTAAAGGAGGTTTTTCACCAACTAATACTACTTCGATATCAATAAGATCATTGTAGCGGCTAGTTTGTTCAAATTGCATTTCAAATTCGCACCCTAAATCCTCAATATATTCTTCTTCGGCTTGCGTTCTTTTGCTTAATATAATTCTTACCAATACCTTTCTATCTTCATAAATTTCTAAAGAAACACTTTTGAAATTATCGTTAATATTACGGTGTAAGGCATCAGATAATTCACATACTTGTGCTTTCACTTCATATTCTTTTTTGTATTCTAGAGTCTTCATAATACTTCAGCTTTAGAAAATAATAGATATTCTAACCACTTATAAGAAGTTGGTAACCAGCATCCTCTATCTTTATTAAAATCTTCTTTGGATACAAACAATTTATGGAGATTTATACTAAGATTAGGTAAGTTTTCCTGTAGTTGAGATAAAATTCTTACTTCATCTTCTAATGTTGTATTGTGAATTAAAACTACTTGAATTATTAACTCTTTATCTTCAACAGTATAGCTTATATCCAATAAGTTTTTTGGAGCCTCTACTAAAAAGGCTCTTACTAAAGTGTATTTTAAACTTACCCTTTCTAAATATTCAGAACTATAACTATAAAAAGGCTTTAAGGACATAAAATATTATTTTAAATTCTAAAAAACGGCTTAAAATCTGGTTTGGTAGGCACTATACTAGGGTTAATAGTTCCTTTAATTGCAAATACATTTGTTCTCTGTCCAATTACCTTTTCCCGAACATTAACATGAGTGCCTGTTATACCATTAACTCGAAAAACTTGATGCCCTGCTTTAGAAACACCAATAAATTCTGCTTTACCAGCATGTATGGCATCTAAAACGGCTTGCGCATCCTCTAGACTATGCATAAACCCTTTTCCCTTTTCAGCTGTACCAGCTACATGTCGGGCCTGCTTTTGAATAGATATTCTTTTATTTAGAGATTTTAAAAATTTAGTGCATATCTTTTTTTCTCGTTTTTTTAACAAACCAATAAGCAAATTCTTCACCTTACCATGTACTACCTTTTTACCGGGTCCTATCAAAAATTTAAGTGCTTTACCAAAGGGTACAAAATCTAAACCTACTGTTAAAGCTAGGCCAGCCCATTCTTCTGGGGTTTCAGGCATAGGAACAGTCCCTAAAACTGATTTTATTAGCTCACTACCAGGTACACATAAGTCTAACAGGGTATTAAAAAATGTGAAATCGTAGCTCCACCCTCCATCTTACTGTTTATATTTGCACCGAATGAAATTAGCAATAGGGCTGATTCTATCTCTCCCTCCGTGAATGCTGCCATAAAAGGAGTAATATCTAATACTCCCTTTGCATTTACATCTACCCCTGCATTGACTAATAATTTAATTATTTCTGTATAGCCCCGCGCAGCTGCCATATGCAGTATCGTATTCCCATCTTTGTCTTTTACTTCTTTATCCGCTCCTGCATCTAGCAATAATTTTACTATCTCTATTTTATTCCAGAATATTGCCCTGAGTAAAGCAGTATTACCAAGACGATCTTTTGCTTCTTTATCTGCGCCCGCATCTAACAATAACTTTACTATCTCTACTTTATTCCAGAATATTGCATCGAGCAAAGCAGTATCACCATCTTTCCTTTTTACTTCTTTATCTGCTCCCGCATCTAACAATAATTTTACTATCTCTACTTTACCTCCTGTTACTGCTCTATGTAAGGCAGTATAACCAGAACTATCCGTCTCATCTAAACTTACCCCCCTAGCTATCAGCTGCTTAACCTACTCTATATTACCCCAGCTAACAGCATCATGCAAAGGTGTCCATCCCCCTCCCTTTATTCCACTATTCCCTATATATACATATCCTTTTCCATCTTTATCCTTTTCAGGTGGACATACATGTATATGATATTTATGCCATAGAGGATTATAACTAGCTAATTTGTTAATAGATATACCCAAACTATTATAGACCGGGAGATATGAAGCTCTACTGAATCCAGCAAAAAATTTATCCTTTACAATAGCTATATATTTAGTTCCTTGCCGAACAAACTTAATGGAATACCCATCTGCCGTGATGAAATAGGAGGGCTCTTCTGTAAGAATATCTGTTTCAAGCGCATTATCTATTAAGATTGGTATTTCCTCTTTTAGACTAACCTTATGCCTAGCAGCTGTTATGCTATCAGTGTAACCCTTTTTATGCTTTTTCTCATCTTTTAAAGTTTGCAACTTTTGTAAACGCGGTGCTAGTTGCTTATGTTGTGATATGCGTTGCGAGCACACAGATTTATTTTTTACTGGCAATAAAGATTCAGCTGTACGTTTAAGCTTATTTACTGGTACAGTTGGCTGCTTGCCAAACGGGCTACTATAATATTTAGTAGGCAAGGTAGCTGTACTAGTTGTAGAAGAAATTGGTTGCGTGGTACTAGTAGAGAACTTTTGTAAAGGAGTAATATTTTCTGAAGTTGCTATTAGTTTTAGATTAGTATCACCTGTACTATTAACTTGAATTTCAGATGTATGATTAGCTTGTGTAGGAAGGGACATAGCTTCTCTAGCTATATAGACATAACTTGCCCGCTCTTCACCATTTACTCTAACCACTATATGTATCAGTTGTGTTTGTTCAGCTGGAGTACTATTAAATAATGTTGCTAGGGCGTAGCCTGGTTCAAATACAACTGGTAATTGCTGGCTAGACAAATTCTCACCGGACGATGCAGCTTCTCTTATTTCTGCCCACCACTCACCAGCTACTTGTACAAACGTAATATACTTGCCATCAACTGTAACACATGGAGAACAATGCTCATCTTCAAATGTTTTATCTACCTGTTGTTCGTACGCACTCTTTTGGACCGGTACTGCTGCTGGTATTGATAAGTTAGGCCCGGTACAACTGGTTAACATATGGCTAATTAATATTATCCAAGCGGCAATTTGTTTACTGTAGTTGTAGCTATACATAACTTTATCTATTTAAATGGGAGTTCCTTTTAATTATTTTTATTTCAAATATGATTCGAATATCCTTTTTATCTCCGGCTTATCATTAGCTAAACTAAGAGGAGTTTCATCTAAGTCATTCTCATCCAGAATAGCTGAACTATCCTTTCTTGCTAAATAATCTGTGATTTGGGGTTGATCCTTCATTACTGCTTGATGTAGAGGAGTATTTCCTAATAGATCTTTTTGCTTTAATGGTAAGTATTTATATTCAACCATGTATGCAACTAGAAAAAGTTCACCCTTCATAATTGCAGTTTTGCAGTGTTCTAGTAGAACATCCATATCACTTTCATTAGCAGTTTGTGCTATTTTCTGTATTCTTGCTAGGTTATTTGAATCTTTTTTTTGCATACTCTAGTAAGTCTTTTTCGGGCTGCATTCCCGCTAGCTTGTCTTTTTGTCTTTGTATCTTATTATCAATTTCAAGTTTGTCAGCGTCAGATAAAGCTGATTGTTTTTTCCATTCTTCGAACATGCTTATATTAGCAGCTATTTGATTCTGCATACTGCGATAACTTGATTCAAGACTGTCCAACCCACCTGAAACTGAAAGATTCTCAATATCACTACGTATTGCTTTAACACATTCAGTATTCAAATTGTCCACATTCCTGCTTGTTTCCTCAACATCCTTCCATGCTTGATTCCTACATTTATTTTTAACTTCTTCTATGTACTTATCTATTTTATTAATTGTCTCTCTAGCATAACTTATTTTTTTGTTGTAAAATTTTATATCTTCTGCCCAAATAATTTTATCATCCTTTTGCACTTTTGCTTGGAAATTTTTATCACCTTCACCCATTTGGAAGTAAAGAAAGTAATTTGATTCCTTATGAGCATTTCTCCATTCTTCTAATTCATCTTTTGCATGAACAATTTCACCTCTATACTTACGGAGTTCTGCTAGAATCTTATCGAAATTCATATAACTTTTAGGACCTCTATCTACTTCCGTATTAATTACATCACTTACTTTTCTTAGCGCTTCTTCGCCAACTTTTTCCAGACAATTAGAGATAGTATTTAATTCTTCTCTTGCCCTCTTTCTTGCCTCTCTCTTTTGCATACACATATTAAATGCTTCTATTCCTGCTGATATAGCTCCAAGTAGGTCTCCGGTGAGTAATGTTGACACTACGCTTCCAGCTACAGATACAACCGTACATGCAAACCGTGCTATGCTACGTCCAATACTTTTAAGTTTACTCCACAACCCTCCCCCCTCCAATCCCATGGCTACCCCTGTATACACATATCCTTTCTTTTGTAACGCTTTTTCTGGGAATACGATATGTATAAGATTCTTTTGTATTTCTGACGAAGCAGTAAGTAAAGATTCTACCGTATGTATTATTTGTCGCTCTAATTGGCCTAGTGTTCTACCAGTAGGATAAAGAACCGGCAATGCTAGGGTACGTGAGAAACCAGGTGCAGAATTCTCATTGACAAGTGCTAGCCAATGATTGGCCTGTTGTACAAAGTTCACTTGATGCCCCGCACGTGTTCTAATAGCAGGTGTTAAGAATGGGTTATTTACATCAATGGCGTGAGTAAGCTGATGTAAAAATTGCTCCATACCTTTTTGAATAAGAGCTAATTGATAATACCCTTGCCTGCCACTCAATCGACTTCCCATATCAGGCAAGTACGATGGAATAAATGTTTGTGTATTTAACTGTTCAAAGACATATTTCCTATAAACGAAACAGGCAACTTAGGCATGGCTGTATCTGTTAAATCCTTATCTACTAATACTTCTCCTAATTTTATAGGTTCCATTTGAATTACTCCTTCTGCTTGGTTACACTTAGACGCTGCCTTCTTTGTACGCTGCCGTAAAGTATGTTGCTGGCGTACAGTAAAAGAAGCTCTTGACTGAGCAGCCATATTATTTCTTTTATGTTTTGATTCTGCAGTTGATACTCCTAGGCTTATTGGCATATATGCATTGTTAGTCATGACTCCCGGCTCATCTACAATAGCTTGAGTTTGAGAATATTCTAAATTATTTGATTGAGGTAGATCAAACGGATGTGTATTCTCTAATAGCAAGGGTTGAGAAACATTTTGCATAGTTGCACTATTTGACTCATAGCTTAAGGAGTGCTGGTCTTTTTTTCTTCCTATATACACATAGCCAGGCTGTTTAGAATTTACTTTACTAGGTATAATATGTACTAACTTTCTCTGCTTAGCTACTCTACAAGCAGCTACCTTTTCTAGGGTATAGCCAGACTCATAGTATACAGGCACCTTTATTAAATTGTCTTTTTCTAAGAAGATCTCTGTTAAACTCAAACTAGCCTGCCAAGTACCTTGCTCGTAAGAGAAATCTACAATCTGCCTATTAGCAGCCGTTAATACAAAATGAGGGCTTCTTGGTGTTTGAGGCACAGTCACATTATCTTCTATTAAATGGTGTTCCTGCTGATATTCATTTTTATTGATAGCCTGGTTTGAGCTAGGCAATCCTAGTGGAGTATTCTGACAGCTCATGAGTGTATGACTCAGCAGTAATATACAAGCAACAATACGTGTGGTGTAAGAGTACATGTTAATGTGTAGTTATTTAGTATCTATATCGTTTTATAATGTATAAATATTTAACATAGGTGTGTATATAAGTAAACTTTATTAACAATAGCAAAAATTTTATTGACTTATTAAGAAAATTTTTGTATTAGAATAAGCAGTAACTATATAATGTGCGGCCTTATTGACTTTATAACAGCTCGTTACTACTATTAGAAATATAGGAAATAGAAAGGTGGTATATTAAAAGAGGCAATTTTATATATACTTAATTATCCATTCTAGAAAAAGTAAAAGTAAATTAGCTGCTTCTTATATTCTTCTATACAAGCTAATTTCTTATCACAAAAAGATAACACATATTGCAAAAACCAAGGATTCAACCCATCTTTAAGCCTAGCAAAATTTCTATAAATAACACAGCCACATACCATGCATAGCTCTACGTATCAATCATATGATGAGATTATAAATAAATGCCAAGCCATCTTTGAAAAGAAAACTAAAGATTATGGTACAGCTTGGAGAATTTTACGCTTACCTTCTATTACCGATCAGATTATGATCAAAGCACAGAGGATTAGGACCATTCAAGAAAAAGGAGAAAAACGTGTAGCAGAAAATATTGATACAGAGCTTATTGGCATTATCAACTATAGCATTATAGCGCTTATACAACTTTCTTTACCAGCAGATGCTCCTTTAGAAATAACTTATGAAGAGCTTGCGCCTCACTATAATGAAGTAATACAAAAAACAAAAGCTCTGCTTGATGCAAAGAATCATGATTATGGAGAAGCTTGGCGAGATATGCGTTTGAGCTCTATTATAGACATTATTTTAATGAAACTATTACGAGTCAAACGTATAGAAGACAATCAGGGAAATACACTTATTTCAGAAGGTGTTATTCCTAATTATCAAGATATGATTAATTACTCAGTTTTTGCTTTATTAAAGTTATAGTATGAAGTTAAAACCTAGCTCTGTTAGCTATATCTTAAGGCTATTTGTTGGTACATTATTTTTATTTTCTGGTCTAATCAAGCTTAATGATCCAATAGGATTCTCCTTGACAATAGAAAATTACCTGCATAGCTTTGCCATAGACGTTAGTAGTATCTTCTTTAAATTTCTACCATATAGCTTACTGCTTGCCATAAACGTATGCCTGTTAGAAGTTGTGTTAGGACTAGCACTTTTCATTAACTTTCAAACAAAATGGATAATCCGAGCGTTATTTATTTTAACAGGCTTCTTTACTTTACTTACCTTGTATACTTTATGGCTCAAGCGTGTTGATAGCTGCGGGTGTTTGAGCGATGCTATACCACTTGCTCCTCGTCAATCATTTTTAAAAAACATATTTATACTCTTTGTACTTTATACAATCAATAAATATAACACTTCTAGCCAAAATCAATTTCCTTTATTTATGAATTTAGGAATCCTTATATTAGCTGCTATCTTTAGCACTTATATGGGCTGGTATACTTATCATAAGCTACCCATTATAGACTTTGGGAAGTATCCGGTAGGGACATCAATTTCAGCTGATAATCAACTAAAAGATTTAACTCAACTACAAACAGTAGACAGCCAAGGTAACTTATCAAATGGCGAGTTACCTCCTGGCTTTAGCAATCCTATGGCAAATAGCTTTATTGTTTGGGATGAAAACAAAGAAATAACAACAGAGCTATTACAAGGCACTAAACTTTTGTGTGTTATACAACGACTTACGAATTTAGATGAGCAATCAACATCAAAAATAACAGCACTTTCCAAGCAACTTCTTACCCACATAGAGCTGATATGGCTGCTTCCACTACATATTGATAAAGAAAGCCTTCCTACTGATATTAATGTCCGTTTGGCATGGGCTAATTCTGGGTTACTAAGCTCTATGATAAAAGCAAATATCGGATTTATACTGTTGCAAGATGGCATAGTGGTTGGCAAATGGTCTTATAAAAATTTACCCAAACTACAAAAGCATCTAGATGGGCTCGGTTTTACTAACAAAAGGCCTATTGAGAATTTTAAATAATAATCTAATAAGCCTTTCAATCAATTTGCTATTCTATTAAAGCAAAGGAGGGGTACAATTTACCCATATAAACATAAACCAAATATATTGAACTATTAACATGACCTATACCCGCACATCTATCTGGTTTTTGTATATAGTTGTGCTATTACATGGATATATTACTTACGCAGAAAACAATGAGAAAGTAAGCAACAACCCACCCTTACTACGCCTGCATATCCATACACTTAGTTTTATCAAAAACAATGAATATTTCAATCCCATTGTAGAGGGACATACGTTAGCTGGGCATCATATACATCCTTATATAAAGTATATAGCTTCAGAGGGCATTACCACGTCATTTGGCCTCTTCACCTGGCGAAACTGGGCTGAACCTCAATTATTTTCTCTTATTGTACCTACTTTTAGGTTACAATATCAACAGCGGGCTACTACTTTCGTAATAGGCCATCTACGTGGAGATAATTTCCATCGACTCATCGAGCCTTTATATGATATAGAAAGGAGCTTGATAAATGGTCCAGAGACAGGGCTACAGATATATTACAACAACCAATATACCTTTTTAGATATCTGGCTCCATTGGCTTACACTTTTGAATAAACAAAACAATACACCAGAAGAGTTAGTAGCTGGGTTATCTTTTGGGCAAGTGCTAGGACACATTTCAGCAGCCACAATAAGAATCCCATTTCAACTAATGCTCTATCACCTAGGTGGGCAAGGCATAGTAATTAAAGATTTTAGTTTGTGGGTAGGCGCAATAGGAGGATGTATTGATTTCCAATTAAGTGAAAATAGCTTTTTTAAAAATATCTCTTTAAACAATTATTATATAACTAACCGATATGTTAAAAAAGTAGTACGTCCTTTTAAAACAGGGCATGCTTTTCTTAGTCAACTTATCTTTTACAACAATTGGTTTACACTTCAAGGTAGTTATTGGAATGGCTATGGATTTTCTTCTGAAAATTTAGGACATGCACTTTATCAATCCATCAATATTACTAACAAACAAGTAAATTATTGTGACAAGCATAGACATCTTATATTGCTACATCTATGCTTTCAACATAAGCTAACAAACAAACTTAAATTAATTTTACAGATAAATCCGTATTACGATATAACCCACCATCTGTTAGAACACGAGGCAGGTTTATATATAAGGTATAGCCCCTGTTTTAGCTTAGATACACCGGTTGAAGGTCATAATTAATAATAGTATACCGTAAGCAGAAGCCAAAAAAACTTATTTTTCTTGTGGTTAATTGCTATTTTTTTATTAATTTAAAAATCGTTGGGTTGATAAGTGGGGTATTAAAAAAGTGAAATTTAAAAATTGATAACTATGAAAAAAGACATATTATCGTTTGTAGCAGGCGTAACAACAGGAATTGTGTTAGGCTTATTGGTTAGAGACAAAGACAAAAAAATGATACAAGAAGCATTAGCTAACCAAATCAATCATTTACACAGAAGGTATGATGAGTTGAGTAAAGAAGGGAAAGAATTAGTCAGAGAAGGAATGGATAAAGTTAAAGATATGAAGAAAGATTATCTAAGCTAATCCAAACTTACTTACCAGTATTCCTGGCAAAAACCAATTTATCCAAATATACGGATTAAGTAATACAAAGTTACTTACCAACCAATTTGGGGATGTAGTCTATAATTAACGCTTATTGGGACAAAATTTATTGTAGTTGCCCCAATTAGTTTATACAATTATAAACTCATCCCCTTATTTTTTTAATAAGCTTAGGCATTAGCATTCGCCTCTTTTAATCATTTTACTTTCCATACATTGTTATACATTTAAATTTTATCCAAAGACATCCATCTATAAATTAGTATAGACAAGTAATGATTTTTATTCATAAGCTCAGTAATTTTAAAAAGGAAAGAATCTTTTATGCTATAGGACAATATTCTACTTAATAATAGCTTCTAGGCATCTTCTTCACCGCTTGGCACTTATAAAATTTATGGAATATAAAGATATGTTATGTCGAATGTAAGAGAAAAATGGTTATAAAGAAGTCTCAAGATGGCACAAAAGAAGCTAGCTTTGCCATGTGAAAATAGTGACTAGTAATCGCAATACTATTAAGAAGGCAACTATAACTTGGAATCACAGTTTTTCTAAGGACAAAAATTAATACTAATCCATCAATCACCAACCTTGGGCGTTTATCTCTATTGATTCATCACTGTTGGTTATTAATTTTACACCTAGACTTACGTCAGTAACATAACCTATTACATGTATGTTAGGGTGTTTTTCTATTTTAGGAAGCTCGCTTTGTGGGATAGTAAACAACAATTCATAATCTTCGCCGCCATGCAATGCACATAACGTGGATGAAAGATGAAGCGCCTCAGCAGTCTCATAAGTTTTCTGGTTAATAGGTAATTTATTCTCATAAATAGTAATCCCTACGCCAGAAACTTTGTTGATATGCAATAGCCCAGAAGCTAATCCACCTGAAATATCAATCATACTAGAGGGAAGTATATTTTCTTGGTCAAATAGCTGTATTATTTCGGTACGCGCCTCTGGTTTTAGCTGCCTTTCTATAAGATGTTGATAAGGTTCTAGCTTTGGCTGCATATGAGGATCTACCTCAAATATCTTTTTTTCTCTGTTTAATATTTGCAGTCCCAAATAAGCTGCCCCCAGGTCACCTGTTACGCAAACCAAATCATAAGGCTTAGCACCTTTTCTTAAACATAACTTTTCTTTGACTACCTTTCCTATAGCAGTAATAGAAAGAATTAATCCAGAAGTAGAAGAAGTTGTATCACCGCCTACTAGATCTACTTTGTAATGCTCGCAAGCTCTATAAATACCTTGATAAAGCTCCTGCACAGCTTCTAGGGTAAATCGATTACTGATAGCAATACTGACCGTTATCTGTTCAAGAGTACCATTCATAGCTATAATATCAGCCATGGTACCAACAACAGCTTTATAGCCTACATGCTTAAGGGGGCAATAAGTAAGATCAAAGGCTACCCCTTCCACCAACATATTTGTAGTAACCAGGATATAAAAATTACCTGTATCAATTACAGCAGCATCATCTCCAATTCCATGAATGGAAGTTGGATGATGAAGTTTAAAGTTTTCTGTAATAGTTTCAATAAGTTTAAATTTACCTAAATCTTTAAGTTCTGTTCGGGATGTAGACATGTTATGGAGGTACTTATTACACTAAAGATATAAAGTGTAACAACTTAAGGTTAACCGTATGGTTTTGTGGAGAATATCGGATTCGAACCGATGACCCTCTGCGTGCAAGGCAGATGCTCTGGCCAGCTGAGCTAATTCCCCAAAAATTGATAAATGCTTATCTTTCTCTTCCTTGGCTTCAAAGATATTCACTAAGTAGGAAAAAGACAAAATTTAGTAGCTATAAAATATCACTTCGACACATTTTGTAATTCTTTACCTTAATCCTTGAAGATTATATATTATAATAGCAACACTTAATTATGCTTGCTGTGTATTGCTGCTATCAATAGTCAAGTACTGTAAATCTCCTTTATCCCTTACTAAGCTTAGCTAAATTTTCATAGAAGCTAATTACTGTACTTATTCCTTTAGAAAAAGCAGTTAAACTAAAATGCTCATTAGGTGAGTGAATAGCATCTGAATCAAGACTAAAACCCATAAGAATAATATCACATCCGAGCTTTTCTCTAAACTTTGCTATAATAGGGATACTACCCCCTTCTCTAGTAGCAAGCGGGCGTTTTCCCCAAACAGTTTCAAAAGCATTTTGGGCAGCTTGGAAAGCTGTTGAGTCTTGACTTAATACAATAGCATTACAGCCACCATGTTCGAGTTTGATTTGTATTTTTGTGCCTTTAGGTGCTAAAGAAGAAAAATACTTGGTAAATGCTTCAGCTACCTCATTGGCGTCCTGGTTAGGAACAAGGCGCATAGATAATTTAGCGTGTGCCTGGTCAGGAAGCACTGTTTTAGCACCTTTCCCTATATATCCTCCCCATATACCATGAATATCCAATGAAGGCCTAATTCCTACTCGCTCTAAGGTAGTATATCCCTCCTCACCTATCACTTCGTCAATACCAATACTTTGTTGATAACATAATAAATCAAAAGGCACCTTGTTAAGCTCTGTACGTTCTGCATCTGTCAGATTAGGCACCTTGTCATAAAATCCAGGAATGGTAATATGCCTATTTTCGTCATGTAAGGTGGCTAACATTTTACAAAGTATGTTTATAGGGTTGCCTACGGCACCCCCATAAACACCTGAATGTAAATCCCTATTAGGACCTGTGAGGGTTACTTCAAAATATATAATACCCCGGAGACCGGTTGTAAGTGAAGGCTGGTCGATTGACAGTATGGTAGTATCAGATACCAATATAGCATCTGCTTGTATAAGGTCATGATTGTATGGATTTTCCAAAAATGCTGTTAAACCTTCGGAACCCTTTTCCTCTTCTCCTTCTATTAAAAACTTAACATTACAAGACAGAGACTGGGTAGCTACCATGGTTTCTAATGCCTTAACATGTATGTAAACTTGTCCTTTGTCGTCCGCAGCTCCTCTAGCAAAAATTTTGTTATCCTTGATAACAGGTTCAAAAGGTTCTGATTCCCATAATTCATAAGGATCAGCAGGTTGTACATCATAATGACCATATACTAACACAGTAGGTAGTTGGGGGTGTACTATTTTCTCGCCATAAACCAAGGGATGTCCAGTGGTTTCTATTAACCAAGCTTTATCTACCCCTGCAGCCAGAAGCCTATCTTTTACAAAATTGGCTGCTTTCTTTATATCAACTGTATGCTCAGGTAGAGTACTGATAGAAGGTATACGTAAGAATTCAATAAGTTCTTCTATAAATCGGCTTGTATGGATTGCTATATATTCCCTATTGTTTGCCATAAGGTTTGTTAAATTAAATGTTGATTAAGCGAACGAACGTGGATGAAGTTAGCTATTCTTGCTAATATATTAATAAACTCATTTATTAATATTATTTTAAAATGCTATGTGAATTTCTAATAGAAATGAGACATTTCTTAATAGCTATAGGAGTAACATCTACCTATGGGTTACTAACTTAAACAGATTACCTTCTTTTACCAGTTGATGGGTGTTAGGCCATGCTCAACTAGATATGCATTTGCCTTGCTAAAATGCTTATTGCCAAAAAAGCCTCGATCTGCAGCATAAGGCGATGGGTGGGCAGATTTTAATACTAAATGCTTACTAGTATCAATCAGCACTTCCTTTTTTTGTGCGTAGTTTCCCCATAGCATAAACACTAAATGTTGCTTATGTTGTGACAAGATAGAAATAATTGTATCAGTAAAGGTTTCCCATCCTTTGTTTTGATGAGAACCTGGCTGCTTTTCTCGTACCGTTAAGGTGGCATTTAGTAACAATACACCTTGCTGCGCCCACCGCGTCAAATCACCATTGGTTGGCACAGGATGTCCTAAGTCACTCTCGATCTCTTTAAAAATATTGACTAAAGAAGGCGGCATGCGAACTTCTTTGCCTACAGAAAAACTTAGTCCATTTGCCTGCTTGAACCCATGGTAAGGATCTTGACCTAAGATAACAACCTTAGTATTATCAAAGCTACATAGCTCAAATGCATTAAATATTTGCTTGGCAGGTGGGTAGATAGTATTAGATTTGTATTCTGCTTTTACAAAAGCTGCCAGCTGCTCGAAATAGGGCTTGTTAAATTCTTCTTCTAAGTATGGTTTCCATGAAGGAGCTATGTTAACTTGCATAATATATGAAAAGTTAAATTCAATAATGCAATAAAATTATTGACTTTAGCTTAAATTTTACTAATTTCGTCGAGGTATTTACAAAGCCATTTACAAATCCAATACGCATGAAGTTAAAAAATTATGAAACGGTATTTGTTTTGACGCCCGTATTGACTAGTGAGCAAACTGAAGGTACTATTACCAAGTTTAGAAATTTCCTCTTGGAAAAAGAAGTAGAAATAGTACATGAAGAAGCAATCGGGTTGAAAAAACTAGCTTATCCTATTCAACATAAAAATACAGGAATATACCACCTGATAGAGTTTAAAGCGAAACCAGAGGTAATTGCTACCTTGGAGATTGCTTATAAACGTGATGAAAACATTATCCGCTTTTTGACTTTTGTATTGGATAAAGACGGTATCGAATACAATGAACAAAAGAGAAATGGAACGCTACAATTAAAAAAACATATTGAATTTGAACCTAAGAAGGAGGTGATAGCATGACCTTAATAAATGAATCAATAGGCAGAAGACATACTAAAAAGAAATATTGCCGATTTAAGAAACTTGGTATTAAGTATGTAGATTATAAAAATCTAGACTTTTTATTTAGGTTTTTAAATGAGCAGGGGAAGATACTTCCACGCCGTATTTCTGGTAACAGCCTCAAATATCAAAAGAAAGTAGCACAAGCAATAAAACGTGCTAGGCATTTGGCTTTATTGCCTTATGTAACTGATAATCTTAAGTAGCTATTAGCCTTAATAAGATGGAAATAATATTAAAACAAGATTTTAAAGGATTAGGATATAAAAATGAAATAGTAAAAGTCAAACCAGGCTATGCTAGAAATTATCTTATTCCACAAGGATTTGCATTAGTTGCTAATGAGACCAACAAAAAGATAGCACAAGAAAATGCTAAACAAATGGCTCATAAAATGGCAAAACGTAAACAAGATGCAGAATCTATAGCCAATAGACTAAGTCAGCTTGCTATAAAAATAAAGGCAAAAGTAGGGGAGAAAGGAAAAATATTTGGAGCTATTACCCCTATTCAAATAGCAGATGCCTTAAAAGAACAAACTGGGTATATAGCAGATCGTAGAGATATCAGTTTTGAAAAGCCTATCAAGACACTAGGTACTCACAAAGCAATTATAAAATTGCATAAGGAAGTAGTACTTACCTTATCATTTGAAGTAATAGCAGAAGAATAACCTATAGTCTGGTTTTATAAACTTGCTTCAATAATTTATTATCATATGGCGTAACACAAGAAAAGTTTACGCCATATTTTATTTAGAAATATTATAGGTTATCCTATAACAGTTCTTGTTTATACTAACAAAAAACTACTTTTTTACCAAACTTTGATACGCAACTGTTTATGTATCTATATGATTAATCTTCTTATAACCTTCAGTTAATAAATCAATTTACTTTACCTACTTACCGCATCTAAACCTTTGTTCTAATAGATTACTTCTTGATATACCAGCAATTTTTAGAATATTTTAACAACTTTTGATAATACTTATTACAGAAGCATTCTTATACTTTACTTTACTACATTCCAGCAAGAGGATCATTTAACGAGAATATATTATATATATGGAATTATACACTAGTCTAATAAGCTACAATTACTTAAGTACTTAAGCTACATAATGTGATATACGAACATAAATTCTATGGAATTTAGCTATGTATTCTTTGTACTGTGTTGGCTTGGGTAGGAATTCGCCTGTATAAAAAATTAGAATGCTATATGTTTTTCACGTCATTAGTCTTAGGAATTAGTATCCGTCATATCAACTTAGTAGGCATAGCTAATATAGGTTGCTTAGCAATAGCCATGTACTTATTACGCTTTTTCCTATTCCATTTATCTCACAAACTACTATTATATCTTGCTATTTACTTATTCTTCTTAGGATTTCCTATGCACCTTTTGCCTAGTCTCCATAATTGGAAAAACTTTAGATACCACACATCTATCTAAAAATGCTATTCCTTATACTATGTATTTAAATGTAGAAAAGCCAGTTTATATTTTCCTTTTCTTATATTTCTACAAACAGACAGCTATTACTGATTATAATTGGGATAGAACCTTAAAGTAGACCGCTATCTCTCTTATGGTTTGTATTACCTTGTTATTAGTGGGCAACTATATATATAGGCTAGTGGCGTGGAATCCTAAAATACCTTCTAGTTCAATAACTACTATTATACTACTTGACACTACCTTAAAAGAAGAAATATTTTTTAGAGGCTACTTACAAAAGAACTTTATTCACTTTTTCCTTTTTTCTAAAATTTGTACCTTGGATAAGTTATCTACTAGCCTCTATATTGTTTGGCACATTACATTTACCTGCGTGCACACCTATGACTACCTTGGCTAGCATAGGTTATGGAACAAAATATGCAAAAACAAATACAATAGAAGCTGCTACCCTAACACATTTTGGAGTCAATATTTTACATTTCTTGTTCTTTTCTTACCTTATGGTGACAGCAAATTTATAAAAAATGCAAAGGTTATGCTTTACTTTATAAATAAGTTAGGCTTGCTTAGTAATCATGTTTAAGCTATCTGCTATAAATAACATATAGATTAAAGTGAATTGGAAATAAAATATTCATCTACTGGGCAATTTTATGGATAAATTTAAACTTATAAGTCCAAATTTTAAAAATGAAGGGTATATACCTAGCATCTTTACTTGTGATGGAGACAACATATCGCCAACCTTACATTGGAAAGATGCTCCAAAAGAAACTCAGTCATTTGTTCTGATTATGGAAGATCCAGATGCACCTAAAGGAACTTGGTACCATTGGCTTCTATTTAATATTCCTTCTCACCTGCATAAAATACCAGAGGCAGTTGAACAGCTCCCAGAAGGCATAAAAATTGGAGCAAACAGTTGGGGTAAATTAGCATATGGAGGTCCTTGTCCACCTACTGGCGAGCATCGTTATTTTTTTACTTTATATGCATTAGATTACTTTTTACCTTTAAATGATGGCGCCAGCTATCAAAATATAAAAGAAGGTATGGAAGGACATATTTTAGAACAAGCACAACTTATAGGGAAGTATGAAAGAGAATATGATTGGATGTAAATAATTTATAATTATAATATAAGGACAAACGACTTAGCCAAATTAGTGAAGTAATACTGATTTTGGTGCATATATCTACTATACTGAAATAAGTGGCAAAAATAGCTTCAAACTTCGTACGCGTTCACGAGTATACTACCTTTAAAATGAGCGAAAAACACATATTTTATTTAGCAACTAGCTATAAAAACTATTGTTGATGGTTAGTATACGGTTAATCTTATAGTTGCTGCATGTTTTATTCTTAGCAACCAAGTGCTTTTTTATACTTAAAACAACGTATTTCTAGCATTGGCAGACCCGTGAATGCGTACTCAAACTTCCAATAAACATTAGTTGTTTGGTCCCTAACAATTATGGTTATATTAGCAAAGATATTATTAGTGATAAAAACCAAACACAAAAACTATGGGACAATTACTACATAAATGCGCCAGGACAACAGAGAAAACCCGCAGAGAAATACAGCTATCTCAAGAGAATATAGCAACCCTTGCTAGGCGTTTTGGTCTCAACCGTAAAACGGTAGCTAAGTGGGAAAAGAGAACTTTTTGCCAAGATGTGCCTATGGGGCCAGAAGTAAGACGTTCTAAGGTATTAACGAGCAAGAAGAGAAGGTGATTATTGCTTTTAGAAAGCTGACTCAATTACCTTTAGATGATTGTCTGTATACTTTACAAGAAACCATACCTCACTTATCCCATTCTACTTTGCATCGCTGTTTTCAGCGTCATGGCTGCCCTAAGCTAGAGAAAGTGCAGCATAAGGAGAAAGCGGCTAAGAAACATTTTAAAACCTATCCTATTGGTTATTTCCATATAGATATAGCAGAAGTACAAACAGCCGAGGGTAAACTCTATTTGTTTGTAGCCATAGATAGGACTAGTAAGTTTTGCTACGCCAGGATCTATCCGTTTGCTTTTAAGTCGGCAGCAGTAGGCTTTTTACAAGACTTGATAGCTTTTGTTCCCTATAAGATCCATAAAATACTAACAGATAATGGAGTACAATTTACCGATAGAAAAGAAGGAGAGTTAGCACTCGAACCTATGTTTGATCGTATTTGTGAGCAAGCAGATATTGTTCATAGAAGGACGCAAATAGACACCCATGGACCAATGGACAGGTAGAGTGTATGAATACAAGCCACTGTGCAAAGCTATTATTATAGCAACCACCAACAATTAAAGTGCCATCTAAATGACTTCTTGTTAGCTTATAATTTCGCTCGTAGACTCAAGGCCTTAAGGGGTAAAACTCCTTGGCAATTTTTAGAAGAACAATGGGGCAAAAATCCTCAGCTTTTTTACCAAAATATTAATACCTTCACTAAGGGACTGAATATCTAATAGACCCGAAAGACAAGGCGGCTGTTACGAAGGGCAGGAGATTTAGTGCGCATAAGAAAAATTTTAACCATTAATAGATACTACTAAGATACGCTTGGCGACCGAAGGGAGCAAGCCAAGACTGTTTTGTGTCAACAAAAACACGTCCTGAAAAAAAGCAAGAAGCAGACAAAAGAAAGATAATAGTAGCCTGTTTGTTCCTTACTCTTTATTCTTTTTTGCTTAGTAATTCAATTAACTCAGTTTTATATTTGCGTTTTCGAGAGGCTATTTTCATAGGTGTGGTGCCTTTGTTATCTTTAACATTCGGGTCAGCTCCATTTTCTATTAATAGTTTAACTAAATCTAGCGAAGTGCTATTAACGGACCAGTGCAAAGGAGTCTTACCATCCTGGTCTTGAATGTTTATATTGGCTCTTTTTGCTAATAATAGTTTAACTACTTCCACATCTCCTGTACTGGTAGCCCAATGTAATAAAGAGTAACTACCTTCTTTCCCTTGGTCCATAAAAGATTCATTTATGCAAACGTTAAAATTTAAATTTACTCCTTTTCTTAGCAGTAGCTTAACTATTTCTGTATGTTTTTTCTCAATAGCATAAAAAATAGAGGCATTACCATATATATTTCTACTGTTTATACCTGCCCCTTTTTCTATTAGATATTTTACTACTTCTAAATGGCCGCCTTTAACGGCTAAATGTAGTGGTGTATCCTGATAACTGTTTATAGGGTCTACATGAGCACCTTTATCTATTAACAATCTGATTAAGGCTATGTTGCCATTACAAGCGGCTCTATGCAGTGGTGTATGAGCAGAGGCTGTTCCCGCGTCTGAATAACTATACTCGTTTTTACAGTTTATATCTACTCTTTTTTCTAGTAGTAATTTAACCATTTCTATATCTTCCTGCTCAACAGCTAGGTATAGTGGATAACCCTTTAGTCCCTTCTTATGTACGTCAGCACCTTCTCCTATTAAAACTTTAACTACTTCCAAATGACCATTTCCAATAGCTAAATGTAATGGTATATCATAATTACTTTTACTAAAACTAACACCTTGACGTCTAGCATTTACGTCTGCTCCTTTTTCTAATAATAATTTAACAACTTCTAAATGGCCGCTTTCAGTAGCTTCGTGAAGCGGACCACCATATTTGCTAAGTCTACCGATTTTATTTTTACCATTTATATCTGCTCCTCTTTCTAATAGTAGCTTTGTTATTTCTAAGTAGCCCCCACGTGCAGCTAATATCAATGGTGTACAACCAATACTATATCTATTTTTAGTATTTATGTCTGCCCCTCTTTCTAATAGTAGCTTAACTATCTCTAAGTGTCCTTCTTCTGTAGCTAAATGTATCGGTGTATTACCATATTTTCCTGTAATATTTACATCTGCACCTTTTTCTAGGAGTGCCTTAACTCTATCTAAATCACCTTCGCTGGCGGCTATATGCAACGATGTATTATTATCTTCATCAAGTTTATTTATATCTATTACCTCTAGGGAGGGAGATATTCTTAGTCTTTTTCCTTCGGGAGAAAGGAGAACATCTTCAGATTTTGAGCCGTCTATAGCGTCTATAGAAGGAGAGAGGGAAGATGTGTGGTCTCTCTTACGTTTCCTATTCTTTACAAAATATAAAGCTGTAGCCGTGGTTGCTGTAAGCCCAGCTGCTAGAAATGAATTTAAAAGTCCTATCTCATATATAAGTGCACCACCACCTACAACAGCACTGCCAATCATTGCAGTTAACCCCATTTTAACATAGTCCTTAGCAAAATCCTTAGTAGTCTCCTTAATAAGTTCTATTGATAAATCCTGTATTCCGCCTTTACCTTTTCCATTGTCTCTATGAACAATTTCATGTGCTAAATTTACTAAGTGTCCCTTTTGTGCCCATTTATCAACGAACTCTTCTTCTCGCAATTTAATAACTGCTTCAAGGTGCTTTGTATCTAATTGATGTCTAGCTAGGACAGAATTGGTCTCTTTCAGATTTTTTATCAAGCTTCGCATAGTATAATTAGGAACTAGCTCAATACTAAGTACTTTACCCCCAGTCATAGGGCTATTTCTATGTCCCCTATCAAACCAACCTTGTATTGCTGCTCTCTCATAGGTATGCCCATCTTGCGCAATAACAGGATCTTCCATAATCTCATGGGTGATTGGGCACAAACATTCATCGGGAATATTCTTACCTTCCCTCATACCGCCTAAGAGTCCTCTTTTCCCTAGATAAACATGCCCTGGCTGATTAGATTTTGGTAAATGTACCTCAATCAACCTCTTTTGTTCTACCTCACTTAAGCTAGCTACTTTTGCTATATCTACATCTGCTGCTAGGTATACAGGTAAATCCTTATGCGTTCTGCTAAAGCCCACAGGCAAGTTTTCTTCTACACTCGCGCGTAGCTTATCAGCTTCCACATAGAATCTAACTGTATGGTCTCCCTGAGCTGTAAGAGCCTGACCTGCTAAAGGAGCGATGTTTATTGTAGTGATACTTGGATGAATATTATTCTGTATAATTTCTGGTTGCTTTTTTTGAATAGGCATAATGGTATTGTGTATGCCACCACAGCTTTGCATTTGTAAAGAAAGGCTAATTAATAAAATACAAGACAGCAAGCGTTCTCCTTTTGAAAAATAAGTAGGTTTCATAGTAATATAGATTATATTATAAAGTGGGAAGTATATTACTATAAAAATAAATTGTTTGCAAAAAAACGTCCTTACTTCTTAGGATTTAGAATAAGAGTTTTGTATTTGTAGAAGAGCACCTACTAAATAAATGCAAAGCCGCTGGCATGAGGCTGAAAAAGCACGAGGGGCCATTCGAGCCACTTAAACTGGATAATAGTAAAAAAGACTCACTGTTATCATCCATTAATTTATATATCCTCTTATTATTTGCTTTGGTATTGTTAAAAAGAGATAGGATTAGTAAGTTAGAGGAAAAAGTATGAATTGTCCTCGATGTAATAATACTCAAAGCTGTAAAGATGGAATTGTTAGAGGTAGACAGCGCTACCAGTGTAAAAGTTGCCGTTTCCCTTACACAGTTAGTCACAAATCAGATGTTAAACCTGTATCTACTAAGCGAAAAGCGTTGCAATTATACTTAGAAGGATTAGGATTTCGAGCTATAGGCCGTATACTCAACATAAGCTATGGAACAGTCTATCAATGGGTAAAAGCATGTGGAGATCAAGTAAGTTTACCAGAAAGACAAGATCAAGTAGATATAGTCGAGATGGATGAAATACACACATATGTGGGTTCAAAAAAGTCTACTGCTGGATATGGATAGCTGTTGATAGATTGAGCAAGCGTTTTATATCATATGTGTGTGGAGATCGCTCGACACAAACCGGATTGAAGTTATGGGAGCGCGTCAAGGATATAGGCAAGCTGTATTGTAGTGATTATTGGAAAAGCTACCAGCAGTTTATTCCAAAAGATAAACACCGACAAAGCAAATCAGAAACTTATACAGTGGAAGGATATAATAGCTTAATTAGGCACTATTTAGCAAGATTTAAGCGTAAAGGAAAATGCTATAGCAAACAGGTGCACATGATAGAAAAATCACTTCATTTATTAATGGCTAAACTAAATAATCAGCCCCCTATCTTAATTTAACAATACCTAATTTTTTTTGTTTCTTTCTACTACATGTTAGCACAATATTGATATAAATGTAAAAGCTAAGCTTTATTTTGCAAAGGATTAAATTTGTCTAGTAGCAGCTATATGAAACAATATGTAGAACGGCCCAAAAGCCAACTTGGAAGTTTTCCGATTGCCAATGTAATTTTTAGTACCATGCTAGCTCTATTTGTCATGGGATTATTCGGATTACTCCTTATCCATGCTACCAAGCTTACAAAAACAGTTCAGGAAAATGTGACTATCCAAGTTTATTTAAATAAAAATATAACAGAAAATGGTATTGTAAAGATTGACCAATTTTTAAGCCAACAAGCTTTTGTGCTAAAAAGGAATGGAGGTCCACAAATACTGTTTATCTCTAAAAAAGAAGCAGCAGAGAATTTCATAAAGGAAACAGGCGAAGATTTTACACAAATTTTAAAAGATAATCCATTAAGAGATAGCTATATAGTACATATTGACCCAGCTTATCAGGCAACCGAGTTGTTACAAAGTATTAAAAAGGATATATCAGATATAGATGGGGTTTTTGAAGTATGCTATATAGAAAATTTGGTTGCTACCATTAATAAAAATGTTAGACAAGTTAGTATAGTGCTCATTTTCTTTACCATTATTTTACTTTTTGCAGTAATCGTTTTAATCAACAATACAATTAAACTGGCATTGTACTCACAACGTTTTCTAATAAGAAGCATGAACTTGGTTGGTGCTACCGCTAGCTTTATAAGAAAGCCTTTTCTGCTAAGATCTATGCTCATTGGTTTGTTAGCTGGCACCATAGCAGATGTACTTTTACTTTCTTTATTGCACTATGCCAATCTACAGATAGATTCTTTACCCACATTACAGCAGCCCATCAAGATCTTTATATTATTAGCCTGTATACCATTATTAGGGATAGGTATTACATTCTTGGGTACTTACCAAGCAATTAATAAGTACTTACATTTATCTCTAGAAAATTTACATTAAAACCATGAAGCAACAACAAACTAATAAACTGCCTTTTTGCAAGATCAATTACACATTACTAGTTACAGGGTTTATATTAATATTTATAGGATATGTATTAATGTCGTTAGATAAAGAACCTTATGGCTTTGGCACATTAGGTATTACAATAGGCCCTATTATGCTTGTACTAGGCTTTATTATCGAATTCTTTGCAATCATGTACACAGCAAAAAGAAAATAAGTTTAATCTATCCTATTTTTTCTTTATTTATACTCTTTTATATGGAATTGCAACAATTGAATCATTCAGAAGGAACCATGCTCCTTATTAATAAACCATTAGGCTGGACGTCTTTTGACATAGTAAAAAAGCTTAGAAATACTTTTAAAATAAAGAAAATAGGACATGCTGGTACGCTAGATCCCTTAGCTACAGGGCTTTTAATTATTTGTACAGAAAAGAAAACCAAAACCATAAGTTACTATCAAGAATTAGCTAAAGTTTATACTGGCCAGCTAGTATTAGGAAAAACTACACCTTCTATTGACTTAGAAACTCCTTTTGACAGCTCCGTCCCATATGACCATATTACTGAGACAGCTATATACGAGCTAGCACAAACTTTTATAGGCTGTATTACACAAATCCCTCCTGCCTACTCGGCTATAAAAACTAAAGGAGTTAGAGCCTACAAAAAGGCACGGGAAGGTAGTCAACCTGACTTACAGCCTAGAGAGGTAACTATCCATAATTTTACTATTACCGCTATTGATTTACCATCTGTTAATTTTGAGATTACTTGTAGCAAAGGAACTTATATACGCAGTATTGTACGTGATTTTGCAGAAAGATTAGGTACAGGGGCTTATTTATCAGAGCTATGTAGAACTCATATAGGGCCATATAGCCTCAATGAAGCTTACGAAATAGAAAATCTTACAAAGTTGGATGATTCACGCTTAAATGTTTTATAAATCTACCTATTAATGATAAAGCTCATCTAATTATATCTTTAAACTTATAAATGCTTCTTTAAGATACCTATTCCTAATATAAGCCAAGAAATACCTTGTCCTATATAAAAAGCATCTATAGGTAAAGGCTTGGTAACATTCCATATAAGCATGCCTACTAGCACACATAAACATGACCCTGTAAACAAACGAGTACTTATGCAATGTGGCTTAAAATAACTTAAGATAAAAGGTGGAAAAATGCAGGCTGCAAAAACGCCTTTTAACAGACGCCAAGCCATTTCGAAATTTCCTTTATAAAAGATAACTATACAGAATGTAAAAATTCCTGTAATCGAGGAGGCTACTAGATGAGATAAGAATTTTGATTTATACTGCATGAGCTTCAAATCATACATGAGTGTTGTGCTAGATATAAACATAAAAGAATCTAGCGTCGATAAAATAGTAGCTAGCACAGCACCCAAAAACAACCCCTTTAAACCATGGGGCAATATATGCAAGCAATAATATAGAGAAGCATTCAGAGGTTCTACACTAGGACAGTAAGCTTTTGCGTAAAGACCTATAAGTGTAGTACAGATATCAAATACGATCCAGCAGAAAATTGAAACAAGAATACCCCTTATTGCCACACGGTCTGTCTGTGCGCTTAAGCATCGTTGATAAAAAGTAGGATTTAAAAAAGTAGTAGAGATAGCTATAAAAAACCATACAAACGTATCTAATGCAGAAAAATTACTACAAAAGGTGAAATGGCTAGGCGGACAATGTAATACCAGGTAGTTAATGCCACCGAATTTTAAAAAAGAGATAATAACTACAGAAATAACACCTAGATACATACAGATAACCTGCACAAAATCAGAGAAAACAATGGCCCGGAAGCCACCAAACAGACTGTAAATAAACACAAATATCAAGCCTATGCTTACTGCCACTGGGAAAGAAATAGGAAAGAGTGTTTTCAGAAATATTCCCACCCCTATTGCATAAGTAACTGGTAAGGTTTTTATGAAAATAAGCGTAGCAGAAAATTTGCCAGGACCATTACCTACTAACCGAGAAAAAAGCTCTGGGAAGCTTAAAATTTGCATTCTTCTAATATATCTAGCTAGTAATATAGCAAACAGTATATAGGAGATATACCAAAACACACCCTGTGTCAGAAAAGTATATATGCCATATTGAAAAGCAATTTGCGTAACACCTAGAATATCTCCATACCAAGTGGACACCAATGTAGCAACAAAAAGGGGTAGTGTTAAACGCCTTCCCATCAATATATATTCGGTCCAAGAACTTCTTGTATCCTCCTTATGATTAATAAAATACCTTTTTTGTATATATACTCCGTAAACAGATGCTAGTAGCGTGAGCAATACAGTTAGCAGAAACATACTCCAATCCCATAAGGTAAGCGTATGCCAGAGAGAGGTAGTAGATGACATCATATAGTACTTCGTTGATAAATAAACATATTACATTCAACGGAGAGGAAAGGAGTAGGGAGACACCACCTGTAAATATTACTGATGAATGAAATATTTTTACACAATTCCTCCACTAGTATTATCTAGATCAGGTGTACGGGTTAGCTTATGCTTCTCAGCCTTGGTGGGCACCCCGTTGGACAAATTCTAATTGCAAATATAAATTTAAAATTTAACCAAAATCAAATATATTGAAGTTTAGTATTTACAAACAATACAAAGTGAACTACTCTTAAATACCAAGTAATTTTTTATGGTTTTTATTTACACATTAAAACGAAAATGCATAATATCTCCATCTTGTACTATATAATCTTTTCCCTCTATCCTTATCTTACCAACTTCTCTACATGCTAGTTCTGATTTGTAGGTTTGATAGTCATCCAATTTTATAACTTCTGCCTTAATAAATCCCCTTTCAAAGTCACTATGGATAACGCCTGCTGCTTGTGGTGCTTTGGTACCTTGCTGAATGGTCCAAGCACGTATTTCTTGTGGACCTGCTGTAAAGTAGGTAATAAGGTTTAGATTGTTATAAGACGCTTTGATAAGTTGATCTAGTCCAGAAATGCCTAATCCATACTCACTTAATAAAATTGTTTTTTCTTCTGGGCTTAATTCAGCTATTTCTGCTTCTATATTTGCACACACTAATATGAGTTCGGCATTTTCGCCTTTAATTGCTTCTTGAAGTTTAGCAACATGAGAGTTTGTACGCTTTCTAAGTGTATCTTCATCTACATTCGCTACATAGACCACAGGCTTCATGGTTAGCAGTTGCCAAGTATTTACTAATTCGCGTTGCGCTGGCTCTAGATCTGCTCCTCTTAGGTTATGACCTTGCTGAAGCCAATCCTCTAATTTCTTTAGCAAAAGAAATTCTTGCTGTGCTTCCTTATTGCCTGTTTTAGCTATCTTCTCAGACTTAGCAATGCGTTTTTCAATGGTTTCTAAGTCTTTAAGTTGAAGCTCATGATCAATAATCTCCTTATCGAATACAGGGTCTACTTGTCCAGCAACATGTATAACCTGATCATTGGTAAAGCAACGAACTACATGTACAATAGCATCTACCTCTCGGATATTTGCCAAAAACTTATTACCTAGACCCTCGCCTTGGCTAGCACCCTTTACTAAGCCAGCTATATCTACAAACTCCAGCAAGGTAGGAACAACCTTTTTAGGTTCAATAAGACCTGCCAGTATCTGCAACCTTTCGTCTGGAACCGATACAATGCCTACATTAGGTTCTATTGTACAAAAAGGGAAATTAGAAGCTAATGCCTTCCCATTAGAAAGTGCATTAAACAACGTAGATTTGCCTACGTTAGGTAGGCCTACAATACCATATTTTAAAGCCATTAGCGTTTAATGAAAGAAACCTACCCCCTGTATTGTATTTGCGCATGACAACTCACAACAACACATCAGCAATTAATAAAAATAATTGCTGCTTATATGCACGCTAACATATCAGTGGGTAGGCTTATTAGCAATCTTGTCTACTTAATCTTCTTGATTGCTTCTATCTGAATCAGAATTAAAATCTTTGAATTTGTCAAAATCATAGTGAGGCAGCAATTCAGTTTTAATGTGTTCTGCTGTACTATTTAGAGCTTCTAAAAATTTATTAAGGTCTTCTTTATATAGAAAGATTTTATGCTTTTCGTAACGGCTTCCTTCGTCACTATATTGTTTTTTACTTTCTGTAATAGTGAGGTAATAATCGTTAGCACGCGTTGCCTTTACGTCAAAAAAATAAGTACGTTTCCCTGCCTTTACTTTTTTTGAATAAACTTCTTGTGATTCTTTATGCGCTTCCACAATATCTAGATTTAGGTTATACAAAAATTTAAACTTACTACAAATAAAATCATTTTATAATACTGAAACAAAAGTAAGGCAAATTATGTGTTATGTAACCATTCCTTTTTCTCTAGCAACATTTCTTTAGTTTCTTGATGGTCCATATCGGGTACACAGCAATCTACAGGGCATACGGCAGCACATTGTGGCTCTTCATGAAACCCTACACACTCTGTACATTTATCCGTAACAATATAGAAGAACTCTTCTGAAAGAGGTGCTTGCGGCATACTGGCATCTAGGGTAATACCGTTCTTGCTTACTTGCTTTAAATTGGTACCCTCACTCCAATTCCATGCAGCTCCTCCTTCATATATAGCATTATTAGGACACTCTGGTTCGCAAGCACCACAATTAATGCATACATCCGTAATCTTTATAGCCATAAGATACTTTTAACTTTTTTAAGGATTTAAAGCTTGTTTTTATAACAACATAACACGTTTATTGTTGTAGTACAAATATAGTATCAGCTATTTATAGCCCAAATTCAACTTAGCATATAAAATTTTTAATCTCTTAATCTTAAATGCTACTATAAAATGTCAATTTTAAATCAATACCCATTCCAATCTAGCAAAAAAAGATACATCAAATATGCTTTTATGATAATCAATTCCCAAAACTACTCTGTTTATCAGCTAAAAATTGCTTTATGAAATAGTAATTTAATAACTCCAAGTTATATTATAGGCTTATACCATTTCTATTATACACAATATGAATCTCTTTATATAAGTAAGATTTTATTTACATCTGGTATTACTTACTCTATGCATACTACCAACCTTACTTAACATCTGGGTATTGTTAAAACAAGATAGAGTTATTGGTATTGTTAAAAAGAGATAGAATTATTAAGTTAGAGGGAAACTATGAACTGTCCTCGATGTAATAATGCTCAAAGCTGTAAAGATGGAATTGTTAGAGGTAAACAGCGCTATCAGTGTAAAAGTTGCCGTTTCCGTTACACAGTTAGTCACAAATCAGATGTTAAACCTGTATCTACTAAGCGAAAAGCGTTGCAATTATATTTGGAAGGGTTAGGATTTCGAGCTATAGGGCGTATACTCAACATAAGCTATGGAACAGTCTATCAATGGGTAAAAGCATGTAGAGAGCAAGTAAGTTTACCAGAAAGACAAGATCAAGTAGAGATAGTCGAGATGGGTGAAATACACACTTATGTAGGTTCAAAAAAGTCTACTGCTGAATATGGATAGCTGTTGATAGGATGAGCAAGCGTTTTATAACTTATGTATGTGGAGATCGATCGAGACAAACAGGACTAAAGCTATGGGAGCTCGTCAAGGATATAGGCAAGCTGTATTGTAGTGATTATTGGAAAAGCTACCAGCAGTTTATTCCAAAAGATAAACATAGACAAAGCAAATCAGAAACATATACAAACATATACAGTGGAAGGATATAATAGCTTAATGAGGCACTATTTAGCTAGATTTAAACGCAAAGGTAAATGTTATAGCAAGCAGGTACATATGATCGAAAAATCGCTTCATTTATTAATGGCTAAACTAAATAATCAGCCCCCTATCTTAATTTAACAATACCACATCTGATAGCCATATACTATTATCATTCTAAACCAAAGATGATCCAATGATTATATATGTCAGCTAGTCTTGTATACCCCTGTTAGATAGATACCATAAGGTTACTCTAATAGCAGTTTTATTTTTATACTCATTTATTAGACCTACTGCGAAAGAGGTTGATAAAGAGAGTAGAAAAGGTTAAAATGTAATCCTTGTTATATACTAAAAGGAATAAGTATGCATTTAACCTACACCAGAATAAGCAAGTACCCATACAATTTTAGAAGAATAACTGGATTGAGGCTAGAAACATTAGACCTACTGCGAAAGAGGTTGATAAAGAGAGTAGAAAAGGTTAAAATGTAATCCTTGTTATATACTAAAAGGAATAAGTATGCATTTAACCTACACCAGAATAAGCAAGTACCCATACAATTTTAGAAGAATAACTGGATTGAGGCTAGAAACATTTGATAAATTAGTTCAAAAAGTAAGGCCTCTCTTTGAAAAGTTAGAAGCGAGCAAGCTGCGCCATGGACGTCGGAGCCATTTACCTACCTTAGAGGATAAACTGCTCTGTGTTTTGGTATATTACCGCACCTATATTAGCCATGTATTTCTAGGCTACTTATTTAACTTACACAACGCTAACATATGCCGCTTGCTAAGAAAAATGGAGCCCTTACTAGCTAAGAAAATTAGCATTAAAAAAGATAGGACTTTAACCCCAGACAAGGTATTGCGCATATTAGCAGATGTAAGTGAACAGCCTACGCAAAGACCTAGTAAAAAGCAAAAGAAATCTTATTCAGGCAAGAAAAAGAGACATACCATAAAAACAGAGATAGTCATCAGAGAAGATGGGAGAATACTGTCTGTCTCCAAATCACATAAAGGAAGAGTGCATGACTTTAAAATCCGTAAAGGAGAAAAACCCTTACCTAAAGAAAGCTTAAAGCTGGCAGATAGTGGTTATCAAGGCTGGCAAAAGCTACAGAGCAATGTAATGATACCCTACAAAAAGAGCCGTAAGCGGCCATTAACCAAAGAGCAAAAAGACCATAACAGAAAGCTAGCCTCCATACGCATGAAGGTAGAACATAAGATAAGAGAGATCAAGGTATTTAAAATTATGGCAGAGGTATACAGGAATTTTCAGAAAAAATATAACCTTCGCTTTAACATTATATCCGGGCTTATAAACTTCAAGTACGCTTTTTAACAAATAATGTCGCTAGAGCCAAGCTCCCTTCTTTATTTTATTTAAAATTCTACTCTATTTTACCTCTTTCGCAGTAGGTCTATTATTTTAGAGCCTGTTCAAGATCTTTGTTCATTAAGTTAATATTTATTAGATTAGAGAGGAAACTAGTCAATAACTTGATAAAAAAGGGACTTATCTATGACTCAAGAGTATTCTACTAATATTAATAGAGAACAATTTGAAGTTATACGCCCTATTTTGGAAGCAGCCCGAAAAAAGACTAAACCTCGCCAGGTAGATTTATATGAGGTATTCTCTGGATTACTGTATCTGCTCAAGACAGGCTGCCAATGGAGAATGTTGCCTAAAGATTTTCCTAAATGGCGTACGGTACATGCTTATTTTCAGATATGGAGTGAAAAGCAAGAAAATGGCATAAGCTTTCTAGAAGAAGTATTAAAAAAATATGGTTGCTCGTCTGAGGAAGCAAGCAGGTAAAGCAGCCCAAACGAGCCTGATTATAGTAGATGCGCAAAGCATAAAGAATACAGATACAGCCAAAGAGAAAGGCTATGATGGAGCTAAAAAGATAAACGGGATCAAGCGCCACATAGCCGTAGACAGCCAAGGCTTACCGCATGGGATATATGTTACACGGGCTAGTGAAACAGATAGAGATGGAGCAGTAACTATGCTTAAAGATCACAAAGAGCAATTAGCTAAGGTAAAGAAGGTGCTCGTAGATGGAGGCTATAGTGGAGAAGTGTTTGCCAACCAAGTAAAAGAAGTCCTTCAGGGAGCGGAAGTAGAAGTAGCTAAAAGGAGCGAATTGCATCGATTTAAGGTAATACCTAAGCGATGGATAGTGGAGCGAAGTTTTGGCTGGCTGGAAAAATGCCGACGCCTATGGAAAAACTGTGAGAGAAGATTAACTACAAGCTTACAAATGGTGGTGCTTGCTTTTCTAAGAATATGCCTACAAAGATTATGAACAGACTCTAAGAAATGCGTACTAGATGCTAATCCTATATTGTTTTTCGTGTAAAGTGCTTAAGAGTATATGATCTTATACATAAATTTTAAATACTTATTTAGCTAAAAGTTTTATATAAGCTCAATTTATGCTTAAGAATATTTTTTATTGTATATATTGGCCTAATTAAAGAATATAAACTATCTTTTAAAAAAGAAGCTTTTATTTTTACCTATTTGCTTTATTAAATTAAGTACAAAATATATATAAATTGCATAGATAAGGCAGACCTATTTTATATATTATATATGATAAACGAAATAATACAAAGACCTACAGCATGCTTAAAACAAGGAACTGAGGTATTACTCAACCAACAAGTAGTTATAGAGGGTAAATCTTCAGCTGCTTACTTAGCTATGGCTTCTTGGTGTGATATAAAAGGTTATAAGAATTCGGCTGACTTTTTATACGAGCAGGCTGAAGAAGAGCGTGGGCATATGCTTAAGATATTTCATTATATTAATGATGCAGGAGGACGAGCCTTTCAGCCAGAAATAACAGGGATTCAGCAAGATTTTACATCTTTAAGAGAAATTTTTGAATTAATGCTACAACAAGAAATAAAAGTTACTCATACTGTCCACCGTATGGTAGCGCATTGCTGGGATAACCAAGATTTAGCAACTTTTAATTTCCTGCAGTGGTTCGTTAATGAGCAAATAGAAGAGGAGGTAACAGCAAGAAAGATTTTAGATCTGTTTGATGTTATAGGAGAAACTGGTGTTGGACTATATATGATTGATAAAGAAATAGGTGCTTTAAAAGATAAGTAGTCTTTTTTTAAGTTTGCCTTTACTTATAATTATTGGCGTATAAATCTTATGTATATAATTATACATTTATAGACTGTTGTGCAGCAGTAACCTTTATAAACTGGTATTTTGAAACTAGAACAAATAGAGAATATAGTGCGCTGCTTACTACAATACGTATGATATTATTTACTAATTTTTTATCTTAGAAAATATACATATTCTTTTCTTAGTAAAATTTATGCCGCATAAACTATTAAAATACCTAGGAGTAACCTTACTGATTATAAGTACTAGCCAATGCTTGTCTAAATGTAGCAAAAACCTTCCTTACAATACTGTTGATATAGATTTAAAGTGGGAACAAGAACCACAGACTATTGCATTGAATAATCTTGATATAGAAGATGTATTTGGGTTAACTTGTCATGTACCTAGTGAGAATGCCACTTATTTTTTAAATGCTAAGGATGGTAATGTTTGGGAATTTACACCAGAAGGAGAAAATGGTTTAACAACCAAGTCTATTACTAATGTAGGAAACTTTAGCCCGGATAACTCTTTCGTCTTTGCAGCTGGTTCTACTGAAGAACAAGCCTTATTTTTTGGAAACATTTCAGAAACTACAATTGATATATATAAGCTTGAATCTGAAACTTGGAATCAAGTGATTGCCACACAAGATCTAGATACATGGTTTCCTGATGCCAATGTTGATACTAGCAAATTTATAGCTGCTTGTACAGTTGAAATAGACGGTGAGAAGAAAGGTTGTATAATAGTAAGTCTTGTTTCAACAAATAACGATACACAACAGTTAGGTTGTTTACTATTTACACCAAGTACGTCAGGTCTGAAAAGTATAAACATAAAATCAGCATATAACACATCAATTGCTCCTTTCTCTCATTTTACTGGTATGGTAGAGGTAGAAAAAGGAAAAATCTTTCTAGGTAAAGGCTATGAGAATGGAACTATTGATAGATATGATTTACTCTCGATTAATGATGATAATACTTTAACCGTGCTATCACTAGATAATCCTAATCTATTTACTGTCCACAATAGACCTACAGACGACAAACGGCCTACATGGAATATTTTCCCATTATTGTTAGAAGGTGAATTTCCGATTTATAAACCTATCTTTACTATTTTCAACGATACAGATAAAGAGCGTATCATATGTAAGTTAGACGGTCAAAGTCAATATGACTTTCAGAAGATGGCTTTAATACCAGACCCAGAAAATGAAATACTTGGTAAGCCTAATCTTATAATACCATTCCATAATGCATTATATTTATTAACCACTATAACTGCAGAAGATGATACTGTAGAAGCAGTTACATATAAAGCTAAGCTGGTTATAGCAAGCAACAAGCCATAAAAAATTTCGATATAATTTCTTAAAGTAGAATTATGGTATAAAGAAAAAGTATACGTAACTTAAATGTGACTTTTTAATAATTAACTACCTACTATGGAACAAACAAGCCAAAACTTCCTTTTTAAATACCTTAATAATAGCTCTCCTACAGGTTACGAAGCTAGTGGCCAAAAGATTTGGCTAGAATATTTGTACCCTTATGTAGATGATATAGTTACCGATGTGTACGGCAATGCAATAGGGGTTATTAATCCACAAGCAGAATATAAAGTAGTAATAGAAGCACATGCAGATGAAATTTCTTGGTATGTTAACTATATCAGTAAAGAAGGATATATATATGTAATCCGTAATGGAGGCTCAGACTATGAAATAACACCTTCTATGCGTGCCAAAATACATGTAGGGAATAAAACTATACCAGCCGTATTTGGCTGGCCAGCCATACATGTACGTGAAGACAAAAAATCTGGAAAAACTCCGGACATAGAAACAGCTATCTTGGACTGTGGTTGCCATTCAGATAAGGAAGTACAAGAGTTAGGTATCCATGTAGGTTCTGTGGTTACCTTTGATGCTGACTTAATAACACTAAACGAAAAATATTTAGTAGGACGAGGTCTAGATAACCGCATAGGTGGTTTTATGATTGCACAAGTAGCTAGAAAGCTATACGAAAATAAAATCAGGTTACCTTTTGGCCTATATATTACAAATGCAGTACAAGAAGAAGTAGGACTACGAGGAGCTGCTATGGTAGCCAATCGAATAAAGCCTGATTTGGCTATTGTTACAGATGTAACACATGATACTCAAACACCCCACTATAACAAGGTTAAACAAGGAGACATAGCTTGTGGTAAAGGGCCTGTATTAACTCATGCACCTGCTGTACAACATAAAGCTTTAAAACTATTGGTTGATGCAGCTAAAAACCATAATATACCTATACAATGGCAAGCCAGCTCACGCAGCACAGGCACTGATACAGATGCGTTTGCATATTGTGGCGCAGGTATCCCTTCGGCACTTATCTCGCTACCACTTAAGTATATGCACACAACAGTAGAAATGGTGCATAAAAATGATATAGAGCAGATTATAGAATTATTCTACCAATTGTTAACAAATTTACAACCTAATCATAGTTTTAGCTACTTCGATTAATGGTATTAGGTACTATTTACTGAAATGCAATTATTCAATGTAGTCTATTACACAACTAAAAATTAGGCTTAACTTATGCTGACGGTCATTAACGCTTGTCAGCATAAGTTTATTACTGCTATCTCCTAATATTTTTATCCCAGCAACTTAAATATTAAAGTTAATCGTGCTAAGGTAAGAGTGTATTTCAAAACCCTAGCATCAATGCTAAATAGCAAAAGCTATTATTACGTACCCCATAGATTTTCCAACCTACTGTTAGATATTACTAAGCTACCAATATTTATTTGGCTTTTTAGTAAAACTTATGTACAGATTTAAACATATTATAAAGTTAATAATTAAAAAAAAGAAACATCTATTGCTTTAGCGTACATTTTTTCTTTTGTTCTAGTACTAGCTTTTTTGTTTAATTGAAATTCTAACACTACAAATATGTACGTTAATAATAACAAGAAATTAGTTGCTCAATTATTGTTGGCTGCATTTATTTTAGAAAGTTGCCATAGTAACATACCTGTTATAACTGAGCCAAAAACACGAACCAAAACAAAATCACTAATTCTTTCTCATAGCCCTGCTCCTATATTATTATATACTAGTACTAAAGTAATAGATGATAAAAATGGGGGTACTAACCAGGATTTATACATGCCTATGCAACCAACTGCACAGCAAGCATATGCTCAACCTCTCAATACCAGCAACACAAATAGAGCAACTAACCTAGAAAAAGTCACTTCAAATACACTAGAACATTGGCAAATCTTACCAATAAAGCAGAAAGCTCCAGATACAAGAAGAGTCAATAATAGCAGACAGTTAAATGCTAATCATACCATGATTAGTAGACTAATAAACCAGGTATGTATAGCAAACGGAGGTTACCAAGTAGCGTTTCAGAAGAAGGAGAACAGTCGCTTGCAAGCAATAGTAGAAGACAAATATACTACAGGTTCTACAAGACAAATATTACCTGTATACATACAGCCAGGTATCAATTATTCAGAAATAGCCATTAAAAACCCAATTTGGCAAAAACTATGTATACACATTATAAAAGGATGTGTTTATGTAGGACATATAGGTCTACTAGGTGGAGACGAGGATAAAATTTCACACACAAAAAAAGAGAGCGAACACAAAATAGAACAAATACAAGCATTCATTGGCGAAGCTGCAAAAAATGCAGAAAAAGCAAAAAGCAAAGATATTGTTTTAGTACTCGGAAATACAGGAGTTGGAAAAAGTACTGCTGTTAATTACCTTCTAGGAACCAAGATAAAATTCGATACCAATGACGAAGGGGATCGAATTGCAGTTACAAGAAACCCACAAGAAGAAAGGGCAAAAATAGGGCGAAATAACTTTGAATCAGAAACTTTTTTCCCAGATGTCTACTACAATAGTGCTGCTGCTTCCTATGTATATTGTGATACACCTGGATTCAATGATACACGCACTGAAGAAGAACAGCTTAATGCTACCATTGCTACACAACTCATCATTAGTTGTGCAGAAGCTGTACGTGCCATCATTGTAGTTATTGACATACAAGATTTAACAACTGGTAAAGGAAAAGGAATGCGGGAGCTTAGCTTAACACTGAGCCGGTTGCTAAAAAGTGATATAGCACCTAATTCCATTTTATTTGTTTTTAATGACAAGAACGGTTCTGAAATAAACTTAGATAACATACATAAGAAAATAGAGAGTTTGAAAAAAACTGAAATTGCAAAGCTAGAAAAGTTACAAAAGTCAATCGAAACTGGTGGTAAAGCTATGCTTAAAGAATATAAACGTCTTCAGCAAACCCTACCTCTGCTGGAAATACTAAGCTCTAGTAAAGATAATACTTTTAAAATTAACCTTTTTGACGATTTTAAAAGCAAGCAGTGTATAGAAAAATTAATACAAAATACACAGTCTACACCTAAAGATAAATTTAACTTTTCTGACTATGATGAAGTACGTGCCAAATTTAATAAGCAACTAGCTGGAGTACTAGATAACATAACATGCAAGCTTTGTGAATTTGTAAATGCACATAAGGACATAGATTTACTTAACAATACAATGGAATCTTGTAACGAGCGCATAGTATTTTATAAGGATCAACTCAGGCCTCTTAATCTTCAACAAAAAATACAAGAAGAAGGGCAAATACCAATCCTTGAGAAAAAGATAAAAAACTACGAAGAAAATATTGAAGTATTAACAAGAAAAAGGCAGCCACCTAGGGTTAAAGTTAATAGCTTAGAAAATGAAAAAGCTGATTTAGAGAAAGATAGAGAAATTTTATACAAAGAAACTCGTATAATTTATTGTAATGAGTTTGTATATAATGGTCCCCCTTTCACTAGAGTAAAAATACTAGAAGGAAAGATCCCCGGAACAGGTCTACCTGCTTTTGAGCCACGTTTAAGAAGTGAATTTATAGATAAGAAAAATGGGATATATAGAGCAAATCTTGCAATCTTTTCTCCTTACGCACACCCAGGCATTAGAAAAATGGAATCATATTTTGCTGGTACTCATAAAGTTCTAATTTATATTCAAGCCAGAAACCACCCTGATAATAGAGCACGTATCCAACAGATTGAAAGAATATTAGCAGAAGAAGGGGAAAAAATAGCAGCATTTAACAGGGAAATAATGGATTTAGAGAGTTCTCGTGATATAACACTAAAATTATTGGAAACTTATAAGTCTAATATACAAAAACAAAAGAAACAACTTGAGGATAAGAGAAAATCCCTAGAGGTAAATCTTGGCAGAATACAACGTGAAAATCAAAAAGCAATAGCGCAAAAGGATAAGCAAGAGAAGATAAGGCAAGAAGCAGAAAAATATTTGACTGAAAGAGGAACTACGATAGCTGCTATTTATAATCTAATTGCACATGGCATAACCAGCAATGAAGTTAATGAAATAGAAAAATTTAAAGAATATTACCAACATTACCAATCTATTTTAGATCAAGGCCCTAACTATATAGCTTCATTACATAAAATAGATTATCCAGATCATTTAATCTGTCCACTAACACAAGAACTATTCTTAGACCCTGTTGTTACGCCATGTGGACACAGTTTTAGCCATCAGGAATTACTAAAATGGCTAAATACACAAAAAAGTTGCCCAAACTGCAGAGAGCCTGTAAACCCCAAAAGGTTATGCCCAAATGTAAGCTTAAGACAAGTCATAGAAAAATTACTAAGTAGTAGAGAAGATAAAAACTAAAATAGTATATCATAAACCCATGCTAGCAGAATCAAACTCTCATTAACATGCCAGCATGAACAAGCAACTAGAATTTATTACTTGGTATTGTTAAATTAAGATAGGCAGCTGATTATTTAGCTTGGCCATTAGCAGGTTGAGCGATTTTTCTATCATGTGCACCTGTTTGCTATAGCATTTTCCTTTACGCTTAAATCTTGCTAAATAGTGCCTCATTAAGCTATTATATCCTTCCACTGTATAAGTTTCTGATTTGCTTTGTCGGTGTTTATCTTTTGGAATAAACTGCTGGTAGCTTTTCCAATAATCACTACAATACAGCTTGCCTATATCCTTGACGCGCTCCCATAACTTCAATCCGGTTTGTGTCGAGCGATCTCCACACACATATGATATAAAACGCTTGCTCAATCTATCAACAGCTATCCATATCCAGCAGTAGACTTTTTTGAACCCACATATGTGTGTATTTCATCCATCTCGACTATATCTACTTGATCTTGTCTTTCTGGTAAACTTACTTGATCTCCACATGCTTTTACCCATTGATAGACTGTTCCATAGCTTATGTTGAGTATACGGCCTATAGCTCGAAATCCTAATCCTTCTAAGTATAATTGCAACGCTTTTCGCTTAGTAGATACAGGTTTAACATCTGATTTGTGACTAACTGTGTAAGGGAAACGGCAACTTTTACACTGGTAGCGCTGTCTACCTCTAACAATTCCATCTTTACAGCTTTGAGTATTATTACATCGAGGACAATTCATACTTTTTCCTCTAACTTACTAATCCTATCCCAATTTAACAATACCTATTACTTATATGCCTAAGATACTATGTACGATTTTGCCATTTTTAGGTAATAAATATAGATTACTTACACACGGCCAGGTATCTACACCTTTTAGGTACGCGTTCACGAATATGCTACCTTTAAAATGAGCCAAAAACACATATTTATTTGGCAACTAGCTATAAAAACTATTGTTGATGATTAGTATATGGTTGGTTTTATAGTTGTTTCATATTTTATTATTAGCAACTAAGTGCTTTATTATGCTTCAAATAACGTATTTCTAGTATTGGCAGACCCGTGAACGCGTACCCTTTCTTCTTTATAAAAGTACATGATTTTCCACCCACACTTTTAAAGCTATACTGATGTTTAGTAAATATATAAGGAACTTAATAGTTGGCAGCCAGCTGTATTTATGCACATGAAACGATACGCCTAGTTAAAAATATACTATGCTTTTCTTTAGTAAATAGGTGAATATGTACGATTATTCCGACTTTAACATGAAATTAAATTTGCTATACATTAATTGTATAGTGATTAGTACCCATCTAAAACAAAACCAAGCTGACAAACATAACAGTTTCTACACAGCTTTACCTTTGCTTGAGCACAACTATAATATGGTTACTCTGCTTGCTCCTTAACATACGCTTTGGTAATATCAAATGTTACAGCAGGTAATCCAGCCACCTCTCCAATCAAAGTACCTTTTTCAAGAATCCTTAAATACTGATCAATCACCTTTAACATAACTCTTACTCCTTGATTACCTACCTTAGTATCAGTTTTTATAATTTCTTCTACAACCTTTTGGTCTACCTGTTCATATAGTATTGAATGAGCCAAACATACCTTTTTGATATGTTCCCTAGCAATAGCTAATTTTTGGTCGTCTGTAAAGCTATTAAATTTTACTAAATTTACACGAGAATCAAGTGCAGCAGCACTTTCTTTGCCTAGCACTTCAGTAAAGGTACGATTACCCACTAAGATAATTTTCAAATGAGAAATATCATAGGTAGCACCATCATATCGGTGGAGCCTTGCGGTAGTTTCTTGAGTTTCCAAAAGAGCATGTAAAAGGCTCATAACTTCTGGCCCTGCTTCATGTAAAAACCTACCGTTTTCATCCCTTGCTAAAGCTTTATCAATTTCGTCTAGCACAAGAATTTTATTAGAGAAATTACCTTTCTTAGTTTTACCTCCTAATAAAACATCTACGATAATGCCTGGTTCTGAGTTGCTAGACCAAAAACTGTGTCCATTTACCGACTTATACTTAGCAACATCTATAATTTGTACAGGCAACCCTAGCAAATTGCCTATTTGTCTAGCTAGATAAGTTTTACCAGTCCCTGGAGGTCCTACAAACATTAAAGGCACAGCTTTCTTTTCCAACTTTTCAAATTTTGAATCTGTAATTGCAGTAATTGTAAAGTCTCCAATATTGATACGTACCTCTTCTGGATAATTTTTAATAAACTCTGTAATTGGTGCTAGCTGTGGATTAATAGGTTTGGGAACTAATGGAAATTCTAATATCTCTTCAATTCCTTTTTCACATTCTTTAAGTTCATAGTTCCAATTTTCTACTAGATTGGTGTACTTGCTAATCGTAGTATGAAGAAAGACTCTCATGCTCTTGGTCAATTTATGCCTACGTCTTTCATAGCGGCTTTTATAATCCATAGCTCTCCTTAAAGCAGGACTAGCCAGGTAAGGGGTAAACAGTGTACATAGTTTGTTGCCGATATTGCCGAGTGGCTTAGTTAACATACCACTTATAAGAGGCCCCATAAAAGTAGAAGCACTGATTGCTTGTGTGCCCCCAATTAGATACCCTATGCTACCTATTAGCACAACACCTAATCCCATTTGTGTACTGGCTCGTAAAAGCTCTTTTCCTTGCTCTTTTTTAAAAGGATCTAGCCTATGACTTCTCTTTTTAGCAGTTTTTGATGTTATAGTCGCAGTACGCTTTGCTGATACTGAAGAAAATTTTACTTCTTTATCTGTTTCAATATTACAGGTAATAATATGACAAGGGTTAAAAGCAATTAAATTAATTGCTGTGAAAGCATGCACGTGTCCAGATACACGAAAAAAGAGAATTGTAAGTATTATAATTGTAACTGTACACTTTTTTTCCCAAGAAGAAAGCAACTGCATAATGTTCTTAAAAAGAGTTAAATGAGATATTTACTTAATAGAAATATTGAAAGGCTGCAACATAGTTCATATTTTAAAAATTGCAAATTAATTATGGAACAAATTGAGAATATGGATCATGGCTACTCTGCTTTATTAAGCTTTCTACTAATAAATATTTTAGTGACTAACTGTGGTTGTGGAGACAAGAAAGATAAAGAGTTAAAAGAGCTTGCTGCAGAAGAGAAAACACTGACTGAGACGTTGAAGAAACACTTTAAAGAAGAAGCATGACCAATAATAGAAGGGGATATAAAAGAAATCCGAAATAAGCCTACGAAAGATATTGAAGAAGCTATTCTAGACTCAGAAAACATGCTAAAAACGGTCAATAAATGGCTTAGAGGTGAGGATATAGAAGTTAACATGGGAGAAGAATTGGAAAATCATGCAGGTAGTTTAAAAGACGTAACCGAAGAAATGCCTGTCAATGAAGTTTTCAACAAAGTGAAGTCAGCTCTGGAAGATACTTTAAAATTACTTAAAAATCTAAAAAGGCAAGCTGAACTAAAAAGTAGTACACCTAAAGGGAAGAATACAGGTACAGCTACGCCAAAAATTAAAAAATAACATAACTTAGCTATTTAACCCTTCATATAAAGCAACATGCTTTTGTATGGAGGATTATTTCATTAAAATACATATCCTTAACAATATAGGAATCAGTATTTTAATACAAGCTACATAGTTAATTATTAAACTTATCTATAAGAGTAAAGTAATTGTCTGGACTTCTATTTCTGTAGCCTACCAATATGTTTATAGATACTTATAATTTCTAATTTAATAGTTTATAAAAAATATTTACACTTAACTCCTCTTATCAATTAATAACAACCTAGAAGGTTTAAAGTAATTATTTTTTATAAGCCTTCCCTGTAAAAAACTTTAAATTCATGTAAAACTACCCTTGTGTACCTAGCCCACTAACATGAAGTATTGAACTAGTTCAACTTATACACTAGGCAGCAATTTAAATACCTTACTGATTGTACTGTTTAATGTGTAGCCACATATAGTTGATTGATTACCAATTAACATCTCTAATTCTGTTTCTCATTTTCTTCTAATAAATTTTACTATATTCCATTCCTGTACGCTGCAAAATTTATATATAAGTAAGTATGGACATGTAAGGAGGTGTTGGTAAGTACGTAATCATTTTCAATATTATTTACATATACTATACAGTTATGTTAACATCTAGAAAAGTAATAATTCTTATAAAATTTATGCTAGTTGGTATTTTAGTGGTTAGCTGCAGCTGTGAAAAAGATAAAGAAAATGATGAACAGCAGCTTATTGTGGAAGAGCCTAAATTTAATAATAACGAAACAGAGCTTCAACAGATTAAAAGAGAAGAAGAAGTTTTAACAGAAAACTTAAAAATATATTTTAAAGCACAAGCTTGGAAAGACGATATAGAAGTAGGCATTATAGAACGTAGAGGCAATAAAGAAGCAATTGACCATCATATAAGCTACCTAGAAAATGTTTTAGGGGAATTAAATAAAATACAGGATAGTACAATAGATGAGAGTGCCTTACGAAGGTTTAATGAATTTATGAATCATATTGAGGGAATAGCCATACCTCTAGATTCTCGTGAATTAGTTAAAGACCAGCAGAATATTGTTAAAGCAAAACAAATAGTAAATCTCACTTTGCAGCTCTACAAAAATTTAAAAAAGCAAGCTGAGTTAGAAAATAACTAATATATAAGCTTATACCAATTGAGTATTTTACTTATTTAACCACCCACCTATATAGGGAACTAACTTCTTATTATGGGTGGTTGTTTTTTATAGAGCCATTTATTACACTATCAAGTTGCAATGTATTACTATAAATATACTAAAAAATAATAGCTTGTTTGTATATAAAATACCAGCCAACCTTCCACAAATAGTAATTAGCTAATAGTTAAGGCTTGTGACTTTATAATTAAGAACTTAATTTAGCGCCTACATATAATCTATTCATTTAAAATTAAAGAATAATCCACTTTTATTATCAAACATAAAACTTATACAATTATGTTAAACTACAGAAAAACAACCACCTTATTAAGCTTTCTACTACTCAGTACTTTAGTAACTAGCTGTGGTTGTGGGAACAAAAAAGGAAAGGAAAGAAAGCAGCTTGTCGCAAAAGGAAAAGAGCTAACTGATAAATTAAAAGAAAAGGAAAGAAAGCAGCTTGTTACAAAAGAAAAAGGGCTGACTGATAAATTAAAAGCACAATGTAAAACAGAGGGGGGCATTTGGAAAATGGTGGAAAAAGATATAAAAGAACTTAAAAACGACATAGCAGCAATTAAGCAAGCTAGAACTAGCATTAAAGCCCAATTAGCAAAATTAGAATTCTTACTGCCTCGGATAAAACAAATTGAACTGTTAAGTGATGAACAGAAACCAGCAGCCATAGCTGCCATGCAAAATCAGAATATAGTAGAACAGATACAGTTAAGTGAAGAGGATGTGAGGACATATATAGAGACGCTGGGGATTCTTAGAGACACAAAGTTACCAACTAAAAACGATGATAAGTTGCCATTAGATGATAATGATGTGGCGTTGCTACTATTTTGTAGTAACAATATTACCAGAGTAATTCAATTTGGAAAAGATATGATAGATTTGTATGATAACTTGAAAAAGCAAGCTGAATTAAAAACCAAGAAGTAATTGCTATAAGCTTTATATAAAGCTGTGTATTTTACTTATTTAACCACCTATATTAAGAAGGTAAACTCTTGTTATAGGTGGTTGTTTTTTATGTAGCGGCTATGCCCTTTAAGGGAAACTTGCCAATTCTTACCCTCCCTCCTTTATCCCACGCAATTCAACAAATTTTTAACCATTGTCTTTGACCCTATATAAAAGGGCACGCATTGGTGAATATGACGAGGTATGATATTTAAAATAGGTTGCTTACCGTCAGTAGCCAACCCACCTGCCTGCTCTGCTATAAAAGCCAATACATTACACTCAAACATTAAACGAAGCTTCCCCTTAGGCCGTTTGTAAGTAGGCGGATATAAATAAATGCCTCCCTCTAATAAATGTCTATGGAAATCAGCTACTAAAGCACCTGTATACCTACTTGTAAGTTCTTGGCGCCTACAATACGCAATATAATTTTGTATATAATGTGGAAAAGTATGCAAATAGCTATGATTAATAGCATAAGTGATGCCATTTTCTGGCATGCGTAGAGCAGGATGTGTTAAAAAGAATTGATTCACCGTAGGATCATAAGTAAATCCATGTACGCCATATATAGTTGCGTAAACCAGCGTATTAACTGTGCTATATAGCATATAACCAGCTGCAAGCTGCTGCTTTCCAGGTATTAATACATCTGCATCTTGTATAGGGGTTTCTGACGGAGAAATCCGTTGGTAAATTGAAAAAAGTGTACCTATGGGCGAATTAACATTAATGTTAGATGACCCATCTAATGGATCTAATGCTACTATATACCTAGCATTCTTATTTCTTAAAGGCACAACAGAATCTGCTTCCTCTGAAATAACTGCGCAAACCTCGTGGGTAGCTTCCAAGGCTTCTAAAAAAAAGCTTTGTGCTACAATATCTAATTTTTGCTGGGTATCGCCAGAGCAATTAAGGCTTTCTGTAAAAGAAACATCTTTATCTATCATACTTTGCACTACTGCTTTGCTTATAAACCTAGCAGATGTTGCCATAGCCTGAATAATGATAGGGATAGCAGTAGGTATATTAGGAAAACGTGCCTGCTCCTCTCCAAGAAATTGAGTTAACGAAGGAATAGATTGAGAAATAATATCCTGACTTTCTGGCATACTAACTAACAATAATAAAACGTTCTATAAGCCCTTAATTTACTAAAGCTCTTCGTTAACTTCGCACTCATATAACAAGATTTTTTTATAGAAACATGGAAATTTTTAAATTTGGAGGAGCGTCTCTTCAAAATCCTGTAGCAATCAGGCAACTTGCTAAAATTATTAACAAATATAGCGGCCAATCATTAGTAATAGTTGTTTCGGCTATGGGTAAAATAACCCAGTCATTAGAAAAAATTTTAGAACAATACTTACATAACCAAGCATATGAATCAGCGATTGAAGAAGTATATCTGTTTCATAAAAATATCATCCAAGCTTTATTAGAAGATACATGTTCGCCGTTAGAAACAGCATTACAAACTTGGAGACAACAGCTCATTCAAGACCTAACCACTACCAATTTACCAGAAGAATTAGAAAAATTGTATAGTAAAGTAGTAGCCTGGGGAGAGATCTTATCATCTAAAATTGTCTACCACTACTTAATCCATGTGGGCATACACCTTACTTGGGTAGATGCAAGGCAATACATTAAAACTAAACCTGGGTTTATCAATGCACAACTTGACGAACCTTATACTAAGGCTTTAGTACAAAATAAATTAAAGCCTATGCTAGCACAAGGTAAATTTATATTAACACAAGGGTTTATTGGCAGTGATCAAAGCGGGGAAACAACCACCTTAGGTAAAGAGGGTTCAGATTTTACAGGAGCCATTCTAGCAGCAGCCTTAGAAGCAAGTTCTTTAACTATATGGAAAGATGTACCAGGAATTATGAATGCAGATCCTAAGGTATTTAAAAATACTACTCAATTCCAGGAGCTTTCCTATGAAACTATGGCTAAAATGTCTTTCTATGGAGCACAGGTAGTACATCCTAAAACTATTTACCCACTTGCTGCACAAGACATTCCTTTATATATAAGACCGTTTTATAATCATCAGGCTGTAGGCACTATTGTCAATAGTAAAGTACAAGCACCAATAGATATACCTATTTATATACTTAGAAAAGAGCAGGTGCTTATAAAAGTTAGTGTAGGAGATTTTATCTTTTTTGAAGAAAAGCATTTAAGCATGCTTTGTGAAGAGTTGGATAAATTAGCTTTACGCATCAATTTTTTAGAAAAGACCCCATATGATGTGTCTATTTGTCTAAACAATGAGTCTATTAAAATAGACAAAATTCTTGCCATCTTGCAGAATGGATTTAACATAGCTATACAAACACCTGTACAAATCTTAACCGTTATAGGTCAAATCCAACCAGCTGACTTGAATTTCCTTCAAGAAAAAAATATCTTAACTAAACAATATAATTCATCTGTTTACCAAGTAGTCTTCTTGGTAAATGGGACAGACCTTTATTGATCTGCCCCATTTACCAAGTAGATATAGGCTACCCACTAATACTCATCCTCATTAAATAGGAAGTCTTCTTTTGTTGGGTATTCTGGCCATATTTCTTCTATACTGTCATAAGGATGGTCGTCATCCTCTAACTCTTCTAGATTTTCTATAACCTCTATAGGTGCTCCTATACGGTCTGCAAAATCTATTAATTGCTCCTTGGTAGCTGGCCATGGTGCATCATCTAAGTAAGATGCTAATTCAAGTGTCCAATACATGGTATATTAATTTTATAGCGTAAAAATTAGGATTACGTTTAAATTTTTATAGGTTGCAAGTATAATATATTTTTCACCATATACAATAGATGGTATATTATATTTATATATCTAATCCTTTATTTTAATAAAAATTATTTTTTTGCTAATTAAAAAGAGTATTTTATATACAACAGTGTTTAAAAAGTACAACAATGTCTATTTTGTAAATAAATAGGTGCATAGGGACTAATTGTTAGTATAATTAGCATCAATATTTGTCAAATATACCGGCTTGACACAAATACCTTTTTAGGATTATATCTTCAAGTTACACAACCGGCGATATAATTTCTATTTTAATTTAACTGTAAATTAATTTGTTTGATTTATTATTAAAAATTTGCTTATATATAAAACAAATTGATAATCTTTTTTGTATAAGATAGATTACTTATTAACTGTTATAGGTTAGAAGTATGTAAGTATTTTTTAGCTGAATTAGCATACGCCTTCATAAAAACTGGCAATAATTGTAAAGGGTTTAAGAGAAATACTGCTAATAAATTAAATGTAGCTTCTCTGATTTCTGAAAGATTAAAATGGACTAATGTAAGGTATAGCATACTATATTTTTTGCCTGTTTACTATATAAAATATTAATCGATATATACATTTAGCAACGAGCAAATAAATACTTGCTTAGTCTCTACTAAACTTTTATATAGTTTTGTATATATAACCTAAGTTGCTAGTTAAGAAAAGCTTTGTTGATTTGAAAAGCTAGCAAGAACAAGAGTATTTTGATCAGAAAGCCTTGGAAGGTAACAGCATGAATCTTCCTTAAGAAAAGGCCTTTAATGCCACTAATGCTGGTCTCTATCACTTTTCGCATGCGCTCTTTGAGATAAGCCAGAGAAGGCGTATCCTTTCGATGAGCATTAGATTTACGCTGAGAATAAAGCTTAATCCTATCATCAGCCAACATATCTTCTAGATGGTAGTTAGTATAAGCCGAGTCAGCATAAAGTGCACTACCAGCAGGCATAGAAAAGGGCAGTTGGTGCAATCCTTTTACATCCGCTTGGCTGCCAGCTACTATTGAGAATTCGACCGGAATACCACAATCAGTAGTAATAAGCTGCACTTTAATGCCATAAAAGTAACGGCGCATAGAGGCTTTGTAGCCTCTGTAAGCTTCACTTTGTAATAGTTTACATCTGCTAATACGTATGTTATCGCACACAGGCACAGGAAATGAATCCAATACAAAGTCCTTACAAGTGGCTACTTGCTTGATTAAAGTGCCTATTTCTAAAAAGAGCGAAGTTATCTCTTCTCCTATAGCATGCAAGCGGCGATTGTACCTACTTTTATCGAGCATGTTAGGGATAAGCTTAGTGGAATGCATAAACGATCGAGCTTTGTCAAGATGTCCGCCAAAGTATAAGGCTGAGATGATAGCTGTTGTGAGTACTTCTGCATCCGACAACTTCCTTTTTTTATCTTCTTGATGATGTAAATACTTGAGTAAAGTATCAATAAATGAGTATATTGCTATTGATTTTTCAATCATAATGACCTCCGATTTATTGGTTTAAGACAAAAACAAGATCGGAGGTTTTTTACTCTTTGCCTTATCTATTACTAGCAACTTAGGTTATATAGAACTATATATGTTACATAATAACTATTTGTATCAATAGGGCAATTAATAACATAATCGTACAGCTTGCTTACTGCCTCACATTGAGGCTTTTCTTAATATATTGGTACTATGCATACTGCTTTTTTTATTGCAAAGCGCTATTTTTCAACCAAATCTAAAGGTAATTTGATTTACCGTATGAGCCTTATTGCTTGCTTAAGCGTTGCACTAGGTACCATGGCTTTATTAGTAGTCCTATCAATATTTAACGGGTTAGAAGGGGTAGTTAGAAGGCTATTTTATGCATTTGATCCTGATATTAAAATAGAGTTAAAGCAAGGCAAGTATTTCTCTATATCTCCTGAATTGATACACAAAATTGAATCTGTATCTGAAGTAACCAAAGTAGTAGAAGTTATAGAAGAAAATGTCCTATTTACTTATCATGGACACCAGTTGGTAGCTAAACTAAAAGGCGTATCAAGAAACTTTGTACAAGATTGCCCATTAGCTACACACATTATACAAGGCAAGCTTGAGCTAGAGCAAGACGGCCATAACTTTGCATTAGTAGGTGCTGGCATACAATATGCCCTCTCTATTCGATTAAATAATATATTTGAAGAGCTGCAAGTATTTTATCCTAAAAACAATAAGCTAAGTGCACTTACAGCACAAAATCTTTATCAGACAGGGTGGATTAAACCTGGTGCAATCTTTGCTATTGAAAAGCATTTTGATGAAAACTATGTAATTGTACCATTGAATTTTGCTACAAACTTACTGGGAAATAGTGACAAACGAACTGCCCTTGAAGTACAAGTAATGCAAGGAAGTTCTATAGCAAAAGTACAAAAAGCACTTCAAACATTTCTACCTCAAGAATTTAAGGTACTTAATAGGGATGAGCAGCAAATGACACTTATGCAAACCATACGTATTGAAAGGATGCTGGTATTTATGACTTTTGCATTTATTGTGATTGTTGCTTCGCTTAATATATTCTTTATTTTATCTATGTTAGTACTAGCCAAGCGACCAGACATAGCTATTTTATATTCCTTAGGTGCTACTTCAAGAACTATAAGAAATATATTCTTATTGAATGGATTACTCATTGGGCTAAGTGGTGCTCTAGCAGGCATGCTACTAGCATGGTTTTTGACTTGGCTTCAACAAAAATTTGGGATTATATCTATGGGTATGCAAACTAGCTTGATTGAAGCCTATCCTGTTAAAAGACAAATTAGTGATTTTATATACGTAGGTATAGGTGTATTCCTAACGACTTTAGTGGCTAGCTATAGACCTGCCCTACTAGCTAGCAGAATTAATATAAGGGAACATTTATAATTAATCTTTTAAATATTTTTTTATAAAAAGCCAGTAAGAATTTGTTCTAAATAAACATATTATCTTACTTTGCCATAATAAGCCTAACTAACATAAAGAGGGTTGGCGGAGCGGTTTAACGCGGCGGTCTTGAAAACCGTTGTACTTGCGAGAGTACCGGGGGTTCGAATCCCTCACCCTCTACTTCCTTTACTCCCTAAAACTTCCTTATCATAACTTATTAAGAGTATTGTAACACATTGAATACCGTTAATCAAAGTAAGGCCATTAAAATAAATTGATTTCTTATTTAATCTTTTGCTTTTTTTACTTCTTAACTACTCGTAATAATAATAGAAATAATTTACAACATGTTTCTTCCTCACATTATCATAATAGGTCAACAGAGCAATATGATTGATGCGGACAATATCAAGTTGAGCTACAATGGTTTTTAGAGTATTATAGACCTGCCAAAAGAGCTTTAAGTGAAGATAAATAAGAAGTTAAAATACAAAATTATTTTGAACAAAATGGGAACATAGATATGGGGATCTGGTTCAAAGTTTTACTTGTGTACAAGAGGATTTTTTAAAGTTTTGAGAGAAAGTTACTTTCGCTTTTACTACAAACTGTGGGGAAGACAGATACGCTTATTCTGTATAAGTCTTACCGAGTTAGAGTTAACAAATCAGCATATATAGAACAAAATCTTTTTCCAATAGGTTGTGAAAAACGATACAAATAATTTATAAAAGAACAGGAGTGCAAAGATATAGAAAAAGGATACCAAGCTGACTAGCTTTCTTCTTACTCATTTTTCAAGTTGATAAATTGATTTTTGAAATAGTATATATTCTAAATGGAGAAGATTAATGTTACTTTTAAAAACTGTAAGACTTGAAATTATTCTATCTTAAAGTGGAAAATTGATGTGAGTATTTATAACCTACAAGAAATAGTAACACCCCGCATTATTCTTAGACCCGTGCAAGTTGGAGATGAGATAGCCCTTAATGCAGCTGTTAATCGATCTTTAGAATCTTTACAGAAATGGATGCCTTGGGCAAAAAATTCTAGCTTAGCTGCAACACAAAATTTTGTTCATGCAAGTGCAATTGGCTGGAAAAATAAAACAGGAAATAGTTTTCCAATGGCTGTAATTTATAAAGAAACACAGCAAATTATAGGGACATCAGGTTTTAATGAAGATAGCATAATTGCTGCAGGCATTTATACTATTGGCTATTGGCTCGATATAGCTTTCCAAGGACAAGGGCTGGTTACAGAATTTGTAAATGGATTAACACGTTATGCATTAGATGGTCTAAAGGCAAAAGCTGTGCATATTCAAATTGACACAGCTAATCATAAAAGCATAGCAGTTGCTAATAGATTGGGATTTATATCTACCTTGCCCACCGATCAAGAACAAGCAAGTAACACTATTTTATTTAAGCGTGTTAATACTTGCCTGTTACCACCTATGCATGTAACCTGGCATAAGTAAGCAAAAAATTTGTGTCAATTTGACAAAATAATTATCATTTATGCACTACATATTCAAGATTTGTTACCTTAGCTTAAACATATAATCAATTATTAACCTCCTGTTTCAAAGTTTAAGGCTGTAATTTTGCTTGTTATGAGAATACTGAAGTGAAGTCAGCTTTTTAAAACCAGAACTATTCTAAGGCTTTTTTACTTGGATATATTGTATTTATATATATTAACGAACAACCATTTTATATATGCAGCTTACTTATTCTAAGAGCCAACGTTTAATTGCCCATATCTTACTTTTAAGCATATCTTTACAAAGTTGTAAAAATTCTCCTATACCAATGCCACCTCCTGAGCAAGAGGCAATAGAATCCACTTCTACATCCAGCAAACATAGCACATCACCACAGAATCAGTTTACCAAGAAGAGAGAGAATGTTGCTATTATAAGCCAATCTATTCCCTTAACTCACTTGCCTAAACTATCATCCAACCCTACTGATGCACTTACTCACCATATCAGTTCAGATAACGGTAAGAAAAGCCTACAAGCGGATCTATTAGATGAACTCCCAATGCGGTCGATAGAGCTAACCCCTGCTACTTTAAATAGTACACATGCTGGGGCAAGTACCACTACTGTATCTTCGAGATATAGCTCTCGATACTCTTTTACTAAGCAGCTACAGGTTGATAACACTAAAAAAACTAGTAGTCTACCCTTACCATTTTTCCAAAAGACCCATGCTTATCGTAAACAGCATACTTCCCCAACCAATCAGCTACCGCAGCACTTGCAACATAAGCAGGCTGAAATGCTAGAAGAGAAGTTTGAAAAAAGTCATGTTGATAGATCAGCAAGCTCTAGTGATGAGACTGACACAGAGGAACAAACTTCCCAATCATTGATAAAAGCATTTATAGAAAAAACTTCTTGCTACACAGTAGCAGAAGGTTATGAGGTTAAATTTATTCGACAGGGAAGAGATTGGTCAGCGCTTGTAAAGGATAATTGTATTCCTGGTTTTGTTAGAAAAATGTATTTACCTGTTCACCAAGGGCCAGGCATAGGGCCAAAGGATGCAGCAAAATATGGAACCATATGGCACCAGTCTCATATCCACGCATACCCCCCTGAGAAAGATAAACAGGGGAATGGTTATGTCTATCTAGGGGGGGCAGGTTTAAAAGGGGGAGGTGAAACAACTTTACACCAAGCCATTGAATTAGGAAATATTAAAGAGGCCATGCAAATTATTATGGATGCTAGCCCTAATGTCACTTTAGAAATAGTACATGCCCAAGATGATGCTGGAAATACACCGTTACATAAAGCTGCAGATAAGGGCTATATAAAATTAGTGGAAAAGCTGGTGGAGTTAGGTGCAGATATAGATCTAAAAGACAATTATGGAAATACTGCTTTACACCAAGCTGCAGGTAAGGGCTGTATAAAATTAGTGGAAAAGCTGGTGGAGTTAGGTGCAGATATAGATCTAAAAGATAATTATGGAAATACTGCTTTACACCAAGCTGCGGGTAAGGGCTATATAAAATTAGTGGAAAAGCTGGTGAAGTTAGATGCAGATATAAATGTTAAGAATAATAATGGACGTACTCCCTTACACCAAGCAGTCTCAGGAAAGAGAATAAGAACTGCTACACAACTTATAGAGCTAGGAGCACAGATAAATCTAAAAGACAATCGTGGCAGTACGTCTTTAATGATTGCAAAAAAGCTAGGAAACAATAAAATAATTAAATGCCTGGAAGAAGCACAGCTACGTATAAATCAGAATTTAATCTCTGCTGCTAAAGTAGGGGGTCACCAAGAAATCATAACATGTATAAACAGAGGAGCAGATATAAATACAACGGATAAATTAGGTAGGACTCCTTTAATACTAGCAGTAATACAAAGAAGTGAAGAGATTGTACACTTACTGATAAATAAAGGGGCTGATATAAATAAGTCAGATAATGAAAAAGGCTATAATCCCTTAATATGGGCAGCACTTATAGATTATATAGATATTACCCATATACTTATTGAAAAAGGAGCAAATTTAAATATAAGAGATAGAGATGGCAATACTGCTTTAATGATTGCAGAAAAGCTAGGAAATAATAAGATAATTGGATGTCTTAAAGCAGCACAGCGCTATATAAACCAGCATTTAATTTCTGCTGCTGAAACAGGTAATTACCAGGAAATCATAACATGCATAAACAGAGGAGCAGATGTAAATACAAAAGATAAAGCGAGAAATACTGCTTTAATATGGGCAGCACTTAAGGGTTATGTGCATATTGGACGTATACTTATTAAAAAAGGAGCAGATATAAATATGATAAATTATTTTTGTAAGTCTGCTTTACAAATCGCTATAAACAGATATGATATAGCTTTTATAAGAATGCTTCTTATGGAAGAAGGATTAGATCTGAGAGAAGAAATAGGTAGATCTGCTTTATTAACAGCAACACATGAAGGCTATGAAGATATAGTACTAATGCTTATTAGGAATGGAGTAAATATAGAAGCCAGAAATGGTATATTGGATACTCCTTTGATGATGGCTTTAGCTAAAGGACATATAAATATTGCACAAATTCTTATTGAAAATGGAGCCAATGTAAAGGTGAGAAATAGATTTGGAAGAACTCCCTTAATGTATGCTTCACAATGGGGACATTTAGATATTGCACAAATTCTTATTGAAAAAGGGGCCAATATCAATGAACAAGATAATATTGGAGAAACTGCTTTAATGAATGCTGCCCGCGAGGGGCATAAAGAACTTGTAGAATTGCTTATTGATGGAGGGGCTGCAATAAATGCACAAGATCACTTAGGCCAAACTGCTTTAATATATGCTACAATATATGGACATGTGGATATAATAGATTCTCTTCTTAAAAAGAAAGCTGATTTTACTCAACAAGATAGTAGGGGAAATACTGCTTTAATGTATGCTGTTGTATGTAATCAATTAAAAGCAGTAAAGGTTCTTGTTACAAAAAAGAAAAGTTTAAAATTAAAAAACAATGCTGGTTATACTGCCTTGATGCTAGCTGCCGAAAGAGGCTATACGCATATAGTTAAACGGCTTATTAAATCTGGAGCAGATATAAATGATTGTAACAAAATAGGTATTAACAGTCTATTATTAGCAGCAGAAGGAGGCCATTTAAACACAATTAACTTTCTTATAAAAAATGATGCTAAGTTGGATGGAAATATTGCTGATCCTGCCTTTTTAAGAATTGTTATGGATAAAGGGTATACCCAAATAGTTAAAATTCTCAGTGAAGCGGGGATAGATGTAGATGCTACCTGTAGTGATAAAAAACCGGCTTTAGTGGTTGCTGCAGAGGAGGGGCAAGAAGATATAGTAGATATTTTTATTGAAAAGAGAGCTGATTTAGACAAACAAGATAAAGATGGCCAGACTGCTTTAATGCTTGCAATAATAAATGGGAATGTAAGAATTGCAGAAAAACTTATTTTAGCTGGTGCTTCTACTACGATAAAAGATTATGAAAACAATAACGCTGTATTACTTGTAGAGGAAAGGAAATACGATGATCTGTTAGAATTAATTAATACACCTAGACCCAACTATTTAATTAATACGATCGCCTATGTTCCTTGCAATGATAGAGATTTAGAAGGTGACTCATCTGGTGAAGAAATCACTGATGAATTTGAAGAACATATGTTTGAATTTGACCCAGAAGATGCCGAAACGCTTCCTTTTAAAATCAAATCTTCAGGAAACCAGAAAACACCTCAACCAATAGTAGGTACAGTAAGTACAGAAGATATAAAACCACGTACTGTAAGGAAAGGTAGAGAGGTAAAGAGTAGCGTAATACAGCCTTTTTTAGAAAAACTTTCCCAAGGGGCTTTTTACAAACCTAATTCCCCTGAGTTACAAAGAGTAGCAGTTAGCTTTGCGCTTAATAGGCCACGGTCTTTGAGTACTCGGAGGAATAATTGTTTATCTAGAGAATTGAGTGCAAAGGTTAATTCAGCTATTCCCCATAAAAAATTTGCCACTTTCTGGAATTATCCATGGTATGACCAAGAGGACAATCCTATTGACTATAACACTGTAAGGAGTTTTTACAAACAGCTTAAAAGGTATGATAAAGAGCACGGAACAAACCAAGCAGAATTTTTTAGAGAAGTGAATGAGGATAATGTAAAACATCATGTGCCATATCAGAGTTTAAGAGAAAGATTAAAAATCCATCGAAATACTAAAACATTAGCCAGACAGTATAAAAAAAATAATTCTATAGCGCCTATTTATTTTAGTATTATTGATAGCGATGTTATAAATTTTAATGGAATATATACTTCTTATGATCAAATATATTTAGATTCAAAACTATTTTCTACTACACTACCAATAGTCATGACTACTGGTTATGAGTTCCCTGCTAAGGCGGAAGAGTTGCCAGAAAACTTTGATAGTAGAATTAAAAAAATGGTGCTTCCTTTAAAGTTTGCAAGCCAGCTAGATAGAGTTACTAGAATAGCTACTGCTAGTGTTATCCCTTTGGGAGTATATTACCCTGAACCTAACCTTTGTATTTTGTTACCCAAGAACAAGAGTACTCTACCTGAATCGTTTGAAGGTAAAGATTCTAAAGAGAAAGGAAAAGGCAATTTAGAATCTGCAATACTTTTAAGACAAGTGAAAAATAGAAGTGGGATAAATGAAGATTCTTTCATATTTAGTGATAAGCCACCTCTTATTACAACTATCCCAGATAGGGCAGCCAGAAGTAACCATGGATATGGAGATTATCTTTCATTTAGTGATTCTTTTCAAGAAGGCCAATATCATCGAATATCAATAAATGATATTGAAAAACTTATAATGATATCACAATCACATACGGAGATGCTCAGTTGGGCAGGAAATCTTTATGTAAATAGGGTAGTTAGCCTTAACGGAATGAAATACCGCACTTTTCGTGGAAAAGTAGGTAAATTTTATGCATCTGTACATCCTTTATTTTCTAAAGATATCAGGAAAATGAAGAGGGAGATTAAGGCTATTCTTACACAGGAAAGAGTATTGCAGGTTAAGGACAATCAAGGGCTACTTGCAGAGGGAGATAGAGTACGGGTTGAGGATGCAATTAAAGAAACTATCATAGCTACTTCAGAACTTTTATCAAAATTAAAAATTATAAACCTATTTGATAACTATAACTATGAAACAGCTATAACCCAAGATAATACACCATCTGGGCCATGTTCTATTAATATTACTGAATTAATAAGTTCTACCGAAACACAAATATCCTCTTTACGAGAACTTGTTCAGGATAATCATATATCTCTTTCTCCCAAAAAACTAAAAGAATTCGAAAATTTACTGCAAGGGTTAGAAGACTCGATTGAAGAAATGAAAAATCCTCCTTTATTCTCCTTTCCAATAAACCCTTATGATCCTTATCCTAATAGACAATTTGCACCTCAAGAAGAACCAGATAGCAAAGGCGTATTTAAGGTTCCAACCCCAATTCTTGGGAAACGAAAAAGAGTTACTTCCAAAGATGACGAGGATGCAACTAAAAAAGAAACAGATGTCTCGCAGCCAATGGATGTAGCATCAGTACAAAATCCTATTTCTCCATATCAAGAAAACAGAAACAAGCAAGTAAGATTTACCCAGCCCCAACGATTGAACGCAGAAGAAGGAAATAATAATTCCTCATCTGCTTTTGGCAAGCTGCACGAGCAACGGGCAAGTGTTAACAGCGTTAATAATAAGAAACGCCCCCAACCATCCCATCCATCATCCCGAAAAAAGTTACGAACTACATCTGAGAGAAGTGAAGATTATGAGGAAGGAGAAACAACTCATAATAAAAAATCTAATAGTTCGTTGTCTAATACACAAAACTCAGCTGTTCAACCTTTCAATCAGCCATATTTAGTTCATGAAGAAGAGGATCCTTTGCAAGAATTTTATTGTAGCGATCTAGGAATATTAACTAGGGTTGATATGGGAAATAACCTACCAATTGCAAAAGAACCTCTACGTATAGTAGAAGATGGTTCAGACACTTATCAAATTAATGGAAAAGAATTTAGGCGGCAAAATGTTTCAGGAGAAGGGATGGACTGTTTTTTTAATGCAGCTGGCTTAGAGCGAGAAGAGCAGATTGCTAGATTAAAAAAACATAAAGATAATGAAACGGTGCGAGCTATGATTGCCAATGAGATTATATCAGCAGCTAAATCCTCACACGAATTACCAGAAGAAGTTAAAGAAGTAATTAATTACACACTTTATGAAAGTCAAATAGACCAAATTAATCGATTGAAAGAGGACCGTAATAGGCAACTTGCAGCCCAATCTGTGAAGTCAGAGGAGCAAGATCTTGATAAGCTTCCTTCAGTCCTTCAGAATATAGATAGAAAAGAAGAAAAGGTACTAGCAGCATTAAGGCAAAGAGCCTCTACTGTAGAAGCCTATATAGCTTTTATTAATCATCATATAGGAAAATTAGAGATGATGGTATCTTTACATGATGTCAAAGGAGATGACCCACAAAATAAAGATCGAAATTATACATCGATTGATGCTATTGCTTATATCAATCAATTAGGCATTAAAATATATCAGCCTGAAAATGGAGAACTAAGGCTTATACATCAATTTTTTCCTACCAATGCAGCGAAGATTGTTTACTTGTATCACAGTGGTATTCACTTTCAAGCCTTAATCCCAGAATAGTATCCAGTTATAAACATTAAAGAGTTAAATACTCTTTAATGTTTATTTAAAATTTTAGAATCGATATCTCCTGACAATAATTATAATATAAGTTAAAGTCAATTCCATCGTATAAATATGGAGTCTCCTAGAATGTAACATTTATGCTTGATGAAATCATTAGAGCTGCTGCGAAAGAGATAAAATAGAGTAGGAATTTGAATAAAACAGAGAGAGAATCTTGCCAGTAGCGATGCTATTTGTTAAAAAGCATGCTTGAAGTTTATCATACCCGCTATAATATTAAAGCGTAGGTTATATTTGTTCTGAAAGTTACGGTAAACTTCTGACATAATCTTAAACACCTTGATCTCTCTTATCTTATGCTCTACCTTCATGCGTATGGAGGATAGCTTTCTGTTATGTTCTTTCTGCTCCTTGGTTAATGGCCGCTTACGGCTCTTTTTATAGGGAATCATGACATTGCTCTGTAGCTTTTGCCAGCCTTGATAACCACTATCTGCTAGCTTTAAGCTTTCTTTAGGTAAGAGTTTTTCTCCTTTACGGATTTTAAAGTCATGCTCTTTTCCTTTATGAGATTTGGATACAGAGAGTATCTTTCCATCTTCTCACATCACTATCTCTGTTTTTATAGTATGTCGCTTTTTCTTGCCTGAATATGATTTCTTTTGCTTCTTAGTAGGTCTTTGTGTAGGCTGCTCGCTCACATCTGCTAATATGCGCAATACCTTTTCTGAGGTTAAGCTGCGATCTTTTTTAATGCTAATCTTCTTAGCTAGTAATGGCTCCATTTTTCTTAACAAGCGGCATATGTTAGCGTTGTGTAAGTTAAACAAATAGCCTAAAAACACATGTGAGATATAAGTGCGATAATACATGAGTACACAGAGCAATTTATCTTCCAAGGTAGGTAAATGACTCATCCTACCATGGCGCAGCTTGCTCGATTCTAACTCTTCAAAGAGAGGCCTTACTTTTAAAACTAATTGCTCAAAGGTTTCTAGTCTCAAGCCAGTTATTCTTATAAAGTTATAGGGATGTTTGCTTATCCTCGCGTAGGTTAAATGCATACTTATTCCTTTTATATAATAAGAATTACATCTTAACCCTTTTTATCTTCTTTGTCAACCTTTTTCGCAGCAGTTCTATTTCATACCATTAGTATTCTATGTAAGATTTTAACATACTGATCAAAATTATCTACTTATACTTCTGCAGTGATTCATAAAGGCAACCCATTTTAAAAGTATTAGAGACATATAGAATAGCTGAAAAATATATTAAAATCGACTGATACAAGTTACCTTTGAAACAAACCAACTATAATCTTATATAATCTATGTCGGATACTCACTCTAGCAGCTTGCTAGCTATTGTTTCACATGCCAAAGAGTATGGATTTATCTACCCTTCTAGTGAAATATACGAAGGGTTACAGGCTGTTTACGACTATGGTCCTTATGGAGCAGCGCTCAAGCGTAATGTGCAAAATCTATGGTGGCAAAGTATGACCCAATTACATAGTAATATAGTGGGTATGGATGCTGCTATTCTCATGCATCCACGTACTTGGAAAGCCTCCGGGCATGTAGATAGCTTTGAAGATCTAATGGTAGATAATAAAGATTCCAAAAAAAGGTATCGCATAGATGTGTTGATAGAAAACCATGCGGCTGAACTATCAGCCCAAGGTGAAAAAACAAGAGCACAAGAACTGTTAGAAAAGTTACAAGCATTATTACAAGCAGAAGAATTAGCAGGCTTGCACACGCTCTTACTACAAGAAAAGATTGTATGTCCTATATCACGTACTGCTAACTGGACAGAAGTACACAGATTTAATTTAATGTTTGCTACCAAAGTAGGAGCACAAGAAGAAAATGCTGATACTATTTATTTAAGGCCAGAAACAGCACAAGGCATTTTTGTCAACTTTCTAAATGTACAAAAAACAGCTCGGATGAAAGTGCCCTTTGGCATTGCACAAATAGGTAAAGCTTTTAGAAATGAAATTGTAGCCAGACAATTTATATTCCGTATGCGTGAGTTTGAGCAGATGGAAATGCAGTTCTTTATACAGCCAGGCAGTGAAGAAAAGTGGTTTAATTATTGGCAACAAGCACGTTGGCAATGGCATATAGCACTTGGATTAACTGAAGAGAAACTAAGAATCAAGCCGCATGCTCAATTAGCTCACTACGCTAAAGCGGCCGTAGATATTGAGTACCAATTCCCTTTTGGATATAAAGAGATAGAAGGCATTCATGCACGATCAGACTTTGATTTAAAAAATCATGAAGTAGCATCCAGAAAAAAACTACAATATTTTGATCCTGAACTCAATCAAAATTACCTACCTCATGTAATAGAAACTTCTTTAGGAAGTGACCGTCTTATTTTAATGTTACTATGTGAGGCTTTTACCGAGGAAACGATCACGGAAGAAGAAAGTGCTAAAACGCGTACTTACTTAAAGTTGCATCCTGCTTTAGCACCTATTAAAGCAGCTATTTTCCCTTTAGTTAAGAAAGATAATCTTCCTCAAAAAGCACAGGAAATTTTTAAGTCATTAAAATATGATTTCCCGCTTATTTATGAAGAAAATCAGTCTATTGGTAAACGATATGCTAGGCAAGATTTAATAGGTACCCCCTATTGTATTACCATAGACCATCAAACCTTAGAAGACGATACGGTAACGCTACGCGAACGAGATAGTATGCAACAAGAGAGAGTACATGTAAATATATTGCGTGATTTTCTCTTGGAAAAAGTAAGCTTTAAATCGATATTAGCAAAATTACCAACGATTGATTCAGTATTAATTTAAGGTATAGCTGGGGAATTAGCTCAGTTGGCTAGAGCGTCTCAATGGCATTGAGAAGGTCGGGGGTTCGACTCCCCCATTCTCCACTTTATTTTGCTAACCCTATACCAACCTGTCAGACATGCATATAGTGCAAATACTTCGATTCCTTGATCAACTTCAGCAAAATAATAACAGGTCCTGGATGGAGGCAAACAAAGCTGTTTACCAAGAATCACGCCATACACTACTACAGGTAACCGAGCAGCTTATACAAGGGATAGGGAAGTTTGATCACGACATAGCCTTGCTAACACCTGCTAATTGTATCTTCCGTATTAACCGTGATATTCGCTTTACCAAAGATAAAAGTCCTTATAAAAGTAATATGGGTGCTTATTTTGCCAAAGGTGGCAAAACAGGTGGATACGCAGGTTATTATTTACATCTCCAGCCAAACAATCAATCTTTTATAGCTGGGGGTATGTACGAGCCCAGCGCAGAAGCCTTAAAAAAGATAAGGCAAGAGATAGATTATAATGGAGATAAGCTAGAACTTATTGTAGAAGATAAGAGATTCAAAGAATTATTTGGGAAGCTGCAAGGAGAAAGTTTACAACGACCTCCGAAAGGTTATAATGCAGACCATCCGCATATTGACTGGCTAAAATTAAAAACTTTTATAGCTGTACATCCTGTTACAGATGTAATAGTAGCTAACCAAGATTTTATAGACTATACATTAAAGCTTTTTGAAGCTTTAGTACCACTTAATCAATTTTTAAATGCAGCATTAGATGATTTAGAATAAGAGAATACAATCAATCAGCGACTTTATACATAATAAAACAACTAAGAGTTTATACTCGACTCCTTACTTTATATACCTTTGGTTATTTAATTTACTTCCCTAAACGTACGCGTTCACGGATCTGCCAATACTAAAAATACGTTATTTTAAGTATAAGAAGGCACTTGGTTGCTAAGAATAAAACTCAAAGCAGCTACAAAATCAACCATAAACAATAGTTTTTATAGCTAGTTGCCAAATAAAATATACATTTTTAGCTCATTTTAAAGGTAGTAGACCCGTAAACGCGTACTATGGAATCTACTTCCTTAAACAGGTTAACCATTAGTTTATAAGTTTCTGTGCACTTACCTAACAATAAATTCTATTAACAGCCTAACTTTAAATGACTCCAAACGCACAATTGTGCTTAGTAAATTCTACTATACACCGTATGGTCTCTATATGGTTATAAATTACTTTATCTGGTGGTATTTTCATGCCTGGTAAAAGATCATGTATAGCTCCCTTTACAGTATAAGTTTCAAAAGTATTGCTTTTAGAAATATTTTTTGCCAATTGACTATCAAGTGGCACTAGCATATCATGTTTTGAGTACCAACCACCTGCTAAAATGCGTGCATATAAACTGTTAAAAACTATTGGTGGTATCTTCTGTATATACCGCATATAATTTGCATTTCCTGCATCATAATAAAAGAAACTTTTTGCTTCAGCATTAACACCTGCCACACTTAATATAGGAATATCATTATTAAATAAGCTAGCTGCCGTAGTTTGTAAAAACTCACTCTTGGGTACCATATCCCGTACACCTGGATCGTGCGTTGGGAAATAGCGGTCAAACACATTACTTATGGCATTAATACTAAACGCTTCATCAATAGGATGTACGTGATTAACCCCCTCAAATAGATAAGTAACTGGCTTTTTATTCAAAAATGATTGTATGCTGCTTTTAGTAATAGCTGCACCAGGAGCTCCTTCCCAAGGAGTACCAAGCGTAACCAAACCTCTTATATCTAAAGGGCTACCTTCTCTCTTATTTAAAGTTAAAATTCTAGAACCTCTTAACCCACCTTGACTATGGCCTACCAATATAATTTCATACTTATCTCCGGCTAACTGTTGCTTTAATTCTTCAAACGCTTCTCTTGCTTGCTGATCAATAGTTTTCTTGCTTGTTGCTACCTCTACTAAACTCCTTACCTCTACCATTAATCCTTCTGCTTCAAAGGCAGCCACTAAATTTAGTATAGTAACGTTATATGTTTCTGAATTTTGCCAAAGTCCATTTAGTATAACAATAATTTTTTTGGCATCTGATGCCGCTGCTGATCGTACTTGTTTCCTTGGCCCTCTAGGTGAGCCAGAACCAAATAAATCACAAGAGTTTAGTGTTAAGGACATTAAAAGAAATAAAAATAGTTGGCTTACAAGGCTTCTTGAGTAGCAAATTTGTTTCATATATCAATACTTGGATAATTACTAATAACGATTTAACTAGTAAGTCGCCTATATATAATATAATCATTATTTAGCACAGTTTAAACAACTATAGCCTTGAAAATATCTACCCTGCATACTTTTGTTTTTCAATCCTCTAGTACTACTTTTTCAATAAATGGCAGGATACAAGTTGCTATATCCAATACTTTTATTTTAACATGTTGTTTTTTGATAGGTATAGTATTAGTAACTATTATCTTGTCTAATACTGAACTGAGCAGATAATCATAAGCATAGCCAGAAAAGATAGGATGTGTGCATAAAGCATACACTGAATAAGCACCCTGACTTCTGAGTTCTTGTGCTACAGCATATAGTGTATGTCCCGTATCTATTATATCATCTATTATAATGGCATGTGTATTTTTTACTGTGCCTGTAACCTGTATGGATGCTACTTTATTAGGTGCTTGTCTGATTTTATGACAAGCCACTAGGTTGGCATTGAAGAATTGAGCATATAACCTAGCAGCTGCTAGAGCCCCTGCATCAGGCGCTACAAAACACACATTTTTTAATTGTAATGTCTCTAAATAGCGCTTAAATATTTCATAGCTCGAGACTTCTTTAATAATACCGCTAAAATACAAGTGTAGATTGCTAGTATGTGGTTCACAAATAATTAACTGATCTGCACCAGCAGCAAATAGCAACTTAGTTACAAGCGCAGCTCCATATGACTCTCCGGCTTGGTGGACTTTGTCCTGTCGCATATAGCCTAGATAAGGTAATACAACAACTACTTTACGAGCTCCAGCATTTCTAGCAGCATCAATCATAAGCAATAGCTCCATTAAATGATCCACCGGTGTGTAGGTAGATTGAATAAGTACTACCATAGCACCGTTTATATTTTCCTGTAAAATTGGCCGTATCTCACCATCACTAAATCTTTGAAGCTCCCATTTCCCTAGCAATTTATTGGCCAGCTCGGCAATACTTTTTCCTAATTCTTGTGAAGCGGTACCAGCAAAAAAGAATACAGAAGGAGATAACATGACCATTCTTTATATTACACTTTGCTAAAAATTATATAATAATATAGCAGCATCAGCTTAATTTAGTAGCAAATACATATAAATTTGTATGTGTATAGGAACACAGTACTATTTTTTGTCTAAAATGGCGATTTGAGTAGATGAATTACATTTTATTCTGTACGTATAAGTAAATTATCTGTTGTTTTTCTATGCGATGTATCCATCAACTAGTATTGTGACACTTAACTAGGATATAGAACTACTCAACCCATAAAATTTACTACTATTAAAAGAAATACATTTAAGGCACACGAGCGTCTCAAAAGCAAGAAGCTAGCTCAGCAACTTTTTGAACAAGGCAAACCTATATGGGACTTATATCCTATACGACTCATCTATTTACCTTGTGATAAAAATAATATAACCTGCCACCAAGTATTATTTAGTGTGCCTAAAAAAAAGGTTAAACATGCTGTTGATAGAAATGCTATCAAGCGTAAGATAAAGGAGGCTTATAGACTTAATAAGCACTTGCTACCTAATAGCGATACACATTTTTTATTAGCGTATGTATATATTTCGAGCCAGCAGCATTGTGATTTTAGTACCATCCAAGAGCAGGTTATTAAGAGCATAAATCAGCTTACTAGACTTTCTAAATAGATACACTATTTTAAAAGAATTGGTTATGGCTATCTATTGTTGTTTAAACAACTCTAGTATTATTTAAAATATTATAAAAAAACTGTTATTGATGTCTTTAATACTTAGCATAGAAACTAGCACTTCTGTTTGTTCAGTAGCTTTACATCGAGAAGGAAAGCTATTAGCGTATCAAAGCTTATTCATAGCCCGATCACATGCAGAATCTTTATTAACCATTATAGAGCATATAGTTCAGCTAAGTCAATATACACTCAAAGATTTACAAGCTATTGCTATTTCTAAAGGCCCTGGGTCTTATACTGGTTTAAGAATTGGGGCTACTACTGCTACAGGACTTTGCTATGCTTTAAATATTCCATTGATATCCGTTAATACCCTTGAAGCTATGGTACTTGCTGTAAAACCTTTTAATATTAATTCTGCTTTATGCTGCCCTATGATTGATGCTCGTAGGATGGAAGTATATTGCCTTATCACAGAGGCATCAGGTACTATTTTAGAAGAAGCCCAGCCCCATATTGTAACCGAAAATAGTTTTTTAAACTGGCTTAATACAAGGCAAATACTCTTCTTTGGCGACGGTGCCGAAAAATGTAAACCCATCTTATCATCCCACCAACATGCTATATTTATTGATGGCATATATCCCTCTGCAGAACATATAGGTGCTTTAGCTTATCAGACATTTGAGCAAAATAAGTTTGTAGACATAGCGGACTTTTCGCCGCTATACCTTAAACCTTTTCAAAGTAGTGCAACCATACCTTCAGTATAATAAAGTCTAATATTAGCTCGGTTTTTATTCTTTCAACATTATTTAACTATTATTCTTATAGTCGTATGAGAGCTTTACTAATACTAATTTATCCTTTTTTAGCTAATACTTCTAAACTTAACTTTTCCAACTCTTGTGCTATATCAGTTAACTTAAGATAGTTAGCCAAAGGCACAAAGAAGTTTAAGGTTTCACTGGCTATATTCTTTTGTTTAGTAAGTGAAGAATGTCCTTTGACCGTACGCATATTATGCAACCTATCAGCTAGCTTTACTAAAGCAGCTCTCGAGTCTTCGTAGTATGTTAAGCGCTGTATATTCTCATAATCAGCTAACGAAATTCTTTTTAGCTTATCTTCCAGATTAGTTGCTTTGCGTACCAAAAAGGCAACAGTAGTCCCAAAGGTAGCTTCTAATTGTGATAAACTTATGCTGGTATCTTCTACCGTATCATGGAGTAAAGCAGCAATTATGGCATCTTGGTCTTGCGAGTACTGTAATACTATCAAGGCTACTGCTATAGGATGCGTAAAAAACGGTTCGCCTGATTTTCGTTTAACACCGCTATGATATCTTTTGATTAAATCTAATGCTTTAGTGATTGTATATTTGTCTACTTTAGTACCTTCTAATTTCTCAAATAGCTCCTTTTCTACTTGTATGGAAAAAGGGTGAGCTAGTTCTTCTGGATCAGCAGCCACAGGTTTCCTAATCAGTTCCATTACTTTTCCTCTTACTTCGCGCACATTAACAGGTAATACATAAATATGTGTATAACCTGTAGGTAATGAGAGTACTTCGAAATAACCATAATGTGCATCTATGATGCGTGCATTTTCGGTTAAGTTTAGATCTTCTTCACTGTGAGGCAAATACATGACTGGCTTATCAGGAATAATTTTATACAATTCTGGAGTGACAGGCAGCTTGCTGTCTGTTGTAAAAATTATCTTTAAAGCATCTATTTCCTTTATATAATCTTTTATATAGGATACTTCATAACCTAAAGTAGCATCTTCTAAACCTAACAGTATAGGTTGATTAGATTTCTGATACCTTTGTAAGTAAAAGGCAGCATTTACAAGCAACTTTAAAATCTTATCTATATCTCCTTGTAAACTGGTATGTTTAGTTTCTTTTATGATTTTAGGGAGCACTTTTAACTCTTGTAGCTCCAGGGTAGCCATCATTTCCTCTATAAGCTTTTGGCAAGTAGCTTCACTTACTTCTAAACGTAAGTAATTTCTTACCCTATATATAACTTGATTAATATAGCTAGCAGTAGTACTATCAAATAGAGCTACTTCGTCCGGCTTCAACTCTTCTAGTAACTCTTCTCTATATTGTAATGCTTTTAATAAACGCGTATTGGTTTCTTGGTTGATTTTTTCTAAAAGCTGCTGGCGTGCTGTTAACTTAGCATGGGCCTGTTTATATCTAAATAAAGCAATTAGGAAACTGCTAAATAGCAGTACTCCATAGCCTAATCGGAAGGAAATTTGTGACAATCCACCAGCAACTAAATGAGAGTGTAAACCCCATTTGAATAGTAAGACAGCGGCAACTACGCCGCTTAGTGCCAATGTAATAGCCACAGGCCAATACAGCAACAATACAGCCATAACCAAGTTTAGCATGAATATTAATACTTGATCTGACTGAAATTTACTTAAGATTACTAATATACCCCCCACAAAAAACAAGCTATAAAAAACAATAAAGGACCATAACCAGCTTAAAAAAGTTTTGTTTTTTAAAGTTGTAGGCCAAATATGAAAAGAGAACAAGCTAGTAGCAATAATAAGAATTGAATATTGAATAGTTCTGTATATAACTAGGTACTCTTTTTCTATACCATGAGGAACATTATATAAAGATACATAGGTAGCTGTAAGCAGATAGAATGCAAATAAGGGATAATAATACTCTTTATTAGGAAGACTCTTTTCTAGATAAACAACTAGCCTAATATTTCTAAATGCTATTAGCTTATCTTTCCACGTTTTAGGATATGCTTGTCGTATATCAAGCGGCTCTATTTTTTCTATTTTTCTCCATCCTCCTGGCTCTTCTAAAAGATAATGACTACCTAGCAAGAAGATTAAGTTGGCAAGTGTACCTGGAACAAAGCTATTAACATCCTTGAAGAAAATCATTAGAAAGGCAGTTGTTACAAAGCCTGCTGTAATCCCAATCAACATAGATCGTTTACTTGTCCTAAATCCAAAAACAGTTAGTAGTACAGGCACATCTACTAAAGGCATATAAAAGTTAGCAGAAAACAGAAGTATTTTTAAAATATTTTGGATAGATAAGGACAATAATAATCCTAACCCACCTATAACTAAAGTTGCTAAAGAAGCTGTAGACACCAAAGGTTTCTTAGTAATTCCTAATGGTGGTAAGATATCATTAGTAACAATTACTGAACTGGCATTCAAAGCAGAATCTGCAGTAGACATAGCTAATGCAATAACACCTACTCCAAATAAACCTTTTAGTCCTGGATACATATATGTATCTACTATATATTGAATAATTTTGGAACTTTGAAGATTTGCGTTATCTGCTAAAATTAATATGGTTATCCATATGATAAGTAGGTCTATTAACAGCATGATACCTGTTGTATAGGTAATTGAACGTTTCATTTGAGTAACATTCCGGGACATTAATAAACGTTGAAAAAGTATAGGTGGTATAGTAGGAGACATAAAATAATACATTAAAATTAACGCATCTACAAACTTAGAATTCCAACCTATTACATTGCTAAAATTAAAATTAGGACTATGAACCAAAACATCAGTGATTTGTTTCGGATTGGGTATGTGATGCCAAACAGCAAGCGCCAAAACAGGAAGTAATGTTCCAAAAGTAATAAACTGCACTACATCTGTAAAAGTAACAGCTTTAACTCCACCAAAAGCCGCATAAACAGTAATAATCATAGCAGCTATAATAGTAAGTTCAGGGCCTTTATAATCAAAAAGAATAGGTAGAATCCTAGAAATTACTTTAAATTGAATAGCTATTAAACCTATGCTACTTAAAACACTACTAATAGCAAAAATAACTTGTATAGATTTACCATATATACTTCCCATAGCATCAGCCATAGAAACATTATTTAAAAAGGGTGCTAATCGTGGCCCTATAATATAACCAACAATAAGTAGACCTAAGGCACTTCCTAACACGGCTGGCAAGATAAACGTTAAACCACTAGCATAGTTTTCCTCCAAAGAATTAAATAAATATCCTCCTGAAGCCCAAGTAGCTACCATAGTAGCAGTTAGGGTAGCTGTAGAAAATTTTTTATCGCCAATGCTATATTCTTGAAAGGACTTCGATTTACCACGGTAAAAAATACCTATAGCAAGATTGGCAAGTAAGAAGAGAACAAAAATGGCTATATCTATCATACTAATGAATAAAGTTTATCTAGCAAACTAGCTTATCTATTTAGATTTACAGTACTATTTTAAATAGATACTGTGCATGTAGTCTGTCATTATAGTAACTCCATTCATCAAAAACAAATTTTCAAGGTAATGACAATTTATTGTAACTATTACATCTAATAATGGCTGCCAGCCAAGCAGATGTTAAAAGGTTGCATCAACTGCTTTTGCTATGTCTGCTGGTAGTGTATTATATGCTGACTCGGCTTATACCAACTACCTGCTAGAAGATATGTTGGCTGGTGATAGGATTAAACTTTATTCTCAGCGTAAAGCGAATGCTCATCGAAAGAATATACCTTGTCTGGCTTATCTCAAAGAGCGTATGCGAAGTGATAGAAATCAGCATTAGTGGTATTAAAGGTCTTTTCTTAAGGAAGATTCATGCTGTTACCTTCCAAGGCTTTCTGATCAAAATACTTTTGTTTTTGTTAGCTTTTCAAATCAACAAAACTTTTCTTATCTAACAACCTGGATTAATTAATATAAAGAGTAAATAATTTGATAATAAAAACAGGTTAAGTTAGGAGCAGCTAGATGAAATTATACTGCCAGCCAGCATGCTCCTTTCTATATTAGACTTATTCAATATATTGTTTGAGAGATTCTTTATAAGCTTCCCAGTCACCTATATGTTTTTTTGCTACTCCTGATGATATGGCAGCCTGTGCTACAGCTGGAGAAACAGTTGTTATAAGTCGAGGGTCTATTGGTTTAGGTAATATATAAGTAGATCCAAATTCAAGCGACTCTACCCCATAAGCCTTTTTCACTTGATTGGGAACAGGCTGTTGTGCAAGTGCGGCTAAAGCTTCTACAGCTGCTAGCTTCATAGGCTCATTAATAGCTGTAGCCCATACATCTAACGCTCCTCTAAAAATATAAGGAAACCCTAGCACATTGTTAATCTGATTAGGATAATCAGATCTTCCCGTAGCCATGATAATATCTTTCCGTGTGTTCACTGCCAAATCATAATTAATTTCTGGATTTGGATTGGCTAAAGCAAATACAATAGGACGCTCTGCCATGTCAAGAATATGTTCTGGCTGTAGGATATTGCCTTTTGAAAGTCCCATAAACACATCAGCTCCTTTCAAGGCTTCTACTAAAGTATGGACAGACCTATCAGTAGCGAATCTTGATTTCTCTCCTGCCAGCTCTTCTCTATCTTTGCGAATAACCCCTTGTGTATCACACATTACCAAGTTACCAGGTTTTACACCCAATGCTACAATAAGCTTAGCACATGCAATAGCACCAGCACCAGCACCGTTGATAACTACTTGAATATTACCAATCTCTTTTTTTACCAACAAGAGTGCATTTTTTAGTGCAGCACCTGCTATAATAGCAGTGCCATGCTGGTCGTCGTGCATGACTGGTATAGATAATTGTTCTTTTAATGCAGTTTCAATTTCAAAACATTCAGGTGCTTTAAAGTCTTCTAAGTTAATACCGCCAAAGGTAGGTGCTAAAGCCTTGATAATATGTATCACATCCGCAGGCTCTGTTGCGTCAATTTCAATGTCAAACGCATCAATACCTGCAAATTTTTTAAGTAAAATAGCCTTACCTTCCATAACAGGTTTAGCTGCTTCAGGGCCTAGATTGCCTAACCCTAGTATGGCTGTGCCATTAGAAATAACTGCTACTAAGTTTCCTTTAGCAGTATAATTATATACTTGTTGCTTATCTTCGGCAATAGCTTGGCAAGGGATGGCCACTCCTGGTGAATATGCTATTGATAGGTCATATTGAGTTTGTAATGGCTTGGTGGCATGTATACCTAGTTTACCTGCAGGCTTTTGTGCATGATAATCTAATACTGCTTCTTTGGTTATTTTTATACTCATCTACTTGTGGGTAACTCGTTATTAGTTAATAAATTGATATAGAATTTGGCTTGCAATTTAACTTCTTTTTCATGACTAGGCACACATTTTTATATATACCTTAGTAGCAAAATATTATGGCTGGTATTTATATACATATTCCCTTTTGCAAACAAGCATGTCATTACTGTGACTTCCACTTTAGCACTAACATGCGACAAAAAAGTGAGATGCTTGCAGCTATTCAGCAAGAGTTAATCCTGCAAAAAGATTATTTAAACCAAGTTGAAATAAATAGCATATACTTAGGTGGCGGCACACCATCTTTACTAGAAGTCGAAGAGATAGCGGCCTTATTAATAGATATTCGGCAGATCTTTAGATGTAAAGAAGGATTAGAAATTACGTTAGAAGCCAATCCAGATGATATAGACTTAAAAAAGCTACTGGCCTTACTTAAAATTGGCATTAATAGGCTGAGCATTGGCATACAAACTTTTCACAATAACCTACTCCAGTATCTTAACCGGGCACATGATACTACAAAAGCCACACAGAGCCTAGAAATTGCTTTGCAAGCTGGCTTTAATAACTTTAATCTGGATTTAATCTATGCCATACCGGGCCAAACCAAAGAAATGCTAAAAAGGGATTTATTGACTGCCTTACAATTTAAACCTACACATATATCCGCTTATTGCCTTACCATTGAACAAAAAACTGTTTTCGGCCGCTGGCTAGAAACTGGGAAAATCGAGGTAGTACAAGATGAGATAGCAGCAAAACATTTCCATTTGTTAGTTGATACGTTAACAGATAATGGGTACAACCATTACGAAGTATCTAATTTTGGCTTACCAGAGTACCATGCGCAACATAATACTAACTATTGGAAAAGGGGAAGTTATTTAGGCGTAGGGCCTGGGGCTCATTCTTATAACGGAACCAGTAGACAGTATAACATAGCTAACAATACGCGCTATATTCAAAGTATACAGGCAGGTATTATACCCAGCACTATAGAAATCCTTCAGCCACAAGATCATATTAATGAGTATATTATGACAAGCCTACGTACTCAATGGGGATGTGATATGGCATTGCTTAGAAACAACTATCAATATGATTTGCAAGCAACCCACCCTTCTTATTTAGAACTACTTATTAACAGGCAACTTGCCTATATACAAGAAAATGTATTGATATTGACTGTAGATGGGAAACTAATAGCAGATAAAATAGCTGCAGATTTATTTATTGCTTAGTATATTGCGAAAGTTTAGTGCAATAAGTAGTATTGCAGTGTTTAATTGTTGTTAACCATTTCAAAATGAAAATTTATCTCAGGATACTTGCTTATGCTAAACCTATACGTAAGCTAGTACCCTTTTATTTCTTATCAATCATATTAGCTATTGTCTTTGGGCTGATCAACTTTAGTTTACTTATTCCGCTACTGGAAGTATTATTCAGCCAAACAGATGCTAGCCAGACTTTAGATACCCTTAAAAAGCCTGACTTTTACTTTAGCTTTATATATCTCAAAGATCTATTTAGGTACTATTTTATTAATGTAATAGCCACACAAGGGAAAGTCAAAGCTTTGTACTTTGTATGTATTGTTATTCTTATGTCAGTATTATTGGCAAACATCTTCCGTTATTTAGCAGAAATAATAGTTGCTGAAGTTCGTACCAAGATAGTTTATAATCTACGTATCCAGTTATTTGCTAACACTTCTCAATTACATTTAGGCTATTTTACTAACAAACGAAAAGGAGATATTATTGCCAGGCTTACCAGCGACATTCAGGAGGTAGAACATGCCATTATAGATACATTACGTGTTTTCTTTAAAGAACCTGCAACAATCATCGGGTTTTTTACAGTCATGTATTACATATCTAGCAGATTTACCCTTTTCAGCCTTATATTCCTGCCAATTGCAGGATTTGTTATTGCACAGATTGTTAATAAGCTTCGAAAAAGTGCTTCCCAAACCCAAGTTTCTTTAGCTAGCTTGGTACACATATTACAAGAGACCCTTAGTGGTATGCGTATTATTAAAGCGTTTGCCGCACGTCCGTATATTTTAAAAAAGTTTAAACAAGAAAATGAACAATATGCCTATGCTAACTTATCTATGGAGCTTAAAAAGAGTCTGGCACCTCCTATGTCAGAGTTCTTAGGAGTCAGCATTGTTGCATTGATTTTAGCTTATGGTGGGAAACAAGTGCTTAACCATCAAACCGAATTAGCTGCGAGCACCTTTATCACCTATATTATCATCTTCTCTCAAGCCTTAATTCCTATTAAATCCATTTCTAAATCTTTAAGTAATATACAACGTGGCTTGGTAGCCGGTAAAAGGATTTTTGAACTCATGGATACACCTTCCAATATTATTAATAAGCCAGATGGTATACAGGTTAAAAGCTTTGAAAAGAGCATTTGTTTTAAAAATGTAAGCTTTTCTTATGAAACAAAACCAGTCATCAAAAACTTTAATTTAACACTTCAAAAAGGTACCACCATAGCACTAGTGGGTCCTTCAGGAGGTGGAAAATCTACTATAGCTGATTTGTTAGCTAGGCTTTATGATGTTACTGAAGGAGATATAGAAATAGATGGAATCTCTGTTAAAGAGTACGATATCTACGCATTACGTAAGCTAATGGGAATTGTTACTCAAGAAAGCATGTTATTACATGATACAGTATACAACAACATTGCCTTTGGACGTCCGGAAGCTACCGAAGAAGCCATTATAGCAGCAGCTAAGATAGCAAACGCACATGACTTTATTATGGAGCTACCGCAAGGGTATCAAACTGTAATAGGAGAACGTGGCAACAAATTATCTGGCGGACAAGCTCAACGCTTAAGTATAGCACGTGCTGTATTAGGCAACCCTCCTATACTTATTTTAGATGAAGCAACCTCAGCTTTAGACAGTGCTTCCGAACGACAGGTACAAGAAGCCCTCAATGAGTTTATGCAAAATAAAACAGCTATTATTATAGCCCATCGATTAAGCACCATCCGACATGCCCATGAGATTATTGTAATAGAAGAAGGCCAAATTGTGGAAAGAGGTACACATGAAGAGCTTATGCAAAAAGAGGGAATTTATAAAACCCTTAGCCAAATGCAGGATACACAATAAGGTTTACTAACCTATATAATTAAGTTTTTTATCACATAAAGCTGCAAGTTCGTTAAATTATAAATCGTACCAGTTTTGAAATAATAATTGGTTATATTTTAGCAGTTCACATAACCATTCTCTCCCCACAATTATCTCTCTATCTAGGTAATCTATAACAGGCGAGCATCCATGTAACATGGATATAGATCGGTTAAAGTAATACAAATAATATATTCTTGTATATATGTTAGCTTTAGCGGAGATTAAATGACTTTATTTTTCTTCACCTTAACTATATATTATGCGCGTGGCTAGCAAATCAGCAACCTTTATTATTGGCTGTAAGCTTATGTTTACAAAGCTGTAAACATAAGACGTTTAGATGTTCAGTCCCTTAGTGAAGGCAGTAATATTTTGGTGAAAAAGGTGAGGGTTTTTGCTGTATTGTTTCTCTATAAATTGCCAAGGAGTTTTGCCCCTTAATGCCTTGAGTCTACGAGCAAAATTATAAGCTAACAAGAAATCATTTAAGTGGCTCTCTAGCTGCTGATGGCTGCTATAATAATAGCTTTGTACAGTGGCTTGTTTAATAGTCCTATTCATGCGCTCTACCTGTCTATTAGTCCATAGGTCGTTCACCTGTGTTCTTCTATGTCCAATCCCTTATTGTCTAGCAAATGTTGCTATATTCTCTTTTGATAACTATATTTCTCTGTGGGTTTTCTGTGTTATCCTAGCGCATTTATGTAGTAGTTGTCCCATAATTTTTTACTTGGTTTTTATCGCTAATAACATCTTTACTAATATAACCATAATTGTTAGGTACCAAACACCTAATATAAGTGCGGTAATACATCAAAATACAGAGCAATTTATCTTCAAGCGTAGGTAAATGGCTCATCTGCCCATGACGCAGCTTGCTCGATTCTAACTCTTGAAATATAGGCCTTACTTTTATAATTAATTTGTCAAATGTTTTTATACTTAAGCCAGTTATTGTTCTAAAGTTATAGGGATATTTGCTTATTCTCGTGTAGGGTAAATGCATACTTATTCCTTTTAGTATATAACAAGGATTACATTTTAACCTTTTTTATCAACCTTTTTTGCAGTAGGTCTATTGTATTATTGGTATTGTTAAATTGGGATAGGATTAGTAAGTTAGAGGAAAAAGTATGAACTGTCCTCGATGTAATAATACTCAAAGCTGTAAAGATGGAATTGTTAGAGGTAGACAGCGCTACCAGTGTAAAAGTTGCCGTTTCCCTTACACAGTTAGTCACAAATCAGATGTTAAACCTGTATCTACTAAGCGAAAAGCGTTGCAATTATACTTAGAAGGGTTAGGATTTCGAGCTATAGGGCGTATACTCAACATAAGCTATGGGACAGTCTATCAATGGGTAAAAGCATGTGGAGAGCAAGTAAGTTTACCAGAAAGACAAGATCAAGTAGAGATAGTCGAGATGGGTGAAATACACACTTATGTAGGTTCAAAAAAGTCTACTGCTGAATATGGATAGCTGTTGATAGGATGAGCAAGCGTTTTATAACTTATGTATGTGGAGATCGATCGAGACAAACAGGACTAAAGCTATGGGAGCTCGTCAAGGATATAGGCAAGCTGTATTGTAGTGATTATTGGAAAAGCTACCAGCAGTTTATTCCAAAAGATAAACATAGACAAAGCAAATCAGAAACATATACAAACATATACAGTGGAAGGATATAATAGCTTAATGAGGCACTATTTAGCTAGATTTAAACGCAAAGGTAAATGTTATAGCAAGCAGGTACATATGATCGAAAAATCGCTTCATTTATTAATGGCTAAACTAAATAATCAGCCCCCTATCTTAATTTAACAATACCGTATTATTAAAGGAGACGAGCGTTGTAACTCAATAGCTGCGGCCTCCATCATAGCTAAGGTATATCAGGATTAGTATATGGAAGAGTTAGCTATAAGAGAACCTGGTTACAATTGGGAAGCGAATATGGGTTATCCTACTTTTTGCCATAAAAAGGCCATTGATGAACTCGGAATTACTACCCATCATCGTAAATCTTTTACCCTGTATCAGAAAAAATACTACCTACCTTATGGGCGTTCTAACATGCCCACAAAAGAACTACAAACATTATTTTGTTTTTCCTACCCTCCATCGTATTGATCTCCTTCCTCTGTTATAAACTTTTGCAAATGTAAGCAAGCATATACTAAAAAAATAAAATTTATCACTGCTTATGCTTGCGTTTACAATATTCATGGTCTAGTATGGGTTCATGTTGGTTTTAAATTTAGACAATTATGAAATGCACATATCCATTAGCTCAACAATTCATAGCTCGGGTTCTAATCATAAGCTTGTTTTTACAAAGCTGCGATGGTTTTAGTAACCTACCTAATCCTATACAAAAGCAAGCGATGGGAATAGGAGAGAATAAATAACCCCGCCGCAAGCAGCGGGGTTATTTATTTCTGATTCAGTTTGATTGATAAAATTTGTGGCTGGACCTTGTACATCTGAATATAGCTCAGAAATCCTACCATCTGTGACTGAATCCCATGTCCCCCCATTCTTCTGTCTTTGTTGTTTTTCTAGCGCTTCGTGTAATTCCCTTAAAAACCTATCTATTTCATCTAACATTGATGAGACCTTACCTACTAAGGACTTCCTTTTAACTCTAGTCTCTTCATCAGCTCCAGCCAAGTCGTCTAGAACAGTGAGTTTTCTCATTAATACTTCATGTTGTTGCTTTAATGTATTAATTATCTTCTTAACATCTTCACTCGAACTAGGGTCTGTAAGATTTAATCCTTGTAAATGACTTTTAATGTTTATAAAATCAGATTCAATACTTTCTACCTCCCCCACTACTCTATCCACAATTCTCCTTACCTGGTCTCTACGTTCATTTTCCTGGCGCTCTATTTGTATATCTTCAAAAAAACGAAAGGTTGCTTCAAGATTAATTTCTACATCTACTGCTCCTAAAATATTATCAAAATTTAACCTAACACTTTCACTTGCATTACTGGTGGAGTATATTCTATCCATTTCTCCTATAAAAGGTCGCATCCTACTAGCATTAGGTCTTAGTACAATGGTATAACTATCTCTAGGATAAGCAGATGGATCTATATTTAAACGCTGATGTTGCCTTAGTTTGTTACGCGCTTGACCCACAATGCTACTCCAAGCCTCTCCATAATTTTCTAATTGAACGTTCCTGCCAGTAATGCTACGAGCCATATGTAAGAATATATTACGCATATTGCCTGGATCAAACGAAGAGGGATTATTGACAGAGGTCAATTCTAAATTGATGCTGCTCAAGCCTTGGGCAAAGGTAATTAAAAATGACCTCCAATCAGCCATTGTTTCAGGTTCGCGGCCTAGCGTGCCATAACCTCTAGTAATGGCTTGTATAATTTCATCTGCGTCTATACTTAAACGGCCGCCGCCTTTAAGTCCATAATCTTCAACACTTACATATCCTATACCTTTAGTATCTACAGAAGGAAAGCATATGCGTACTCGATTCTGCTGATAAGACACAGGTTGCTTAGATAAACTTAACAAGTCTATGTTAGCAGACTGATAAACAAGAGGTAATTGTAACCGATGATACTTATCAGATTTAGTAGGTACATTGGCCACCACTATAGCCTTTTCTCCACTCGCATGATCGACATACACTTGATGGCCTCCTTTTGCTATTAGCATAAGCGGAGATTGGCTTTCTGTAACTTGCTCAGAGATTGCAATACCAGAAGCTGGTGGAACCATAAGCTCTTTTCTTATAGTTTTCTTCTCTTTCATAGCTGCTTGTAATGTTTTTGAGGCATCTGTAGATGTTGTATATCCGCTAGGCTTTCCGCTATCAGAGGATGGCCTAGATGATTTTATAGGAGTTACAATAGGCTTTGGTCTACTTACTACTGATGGTTGCTCTTCTTTTAAAGAAACAGAAGACAGGTTGTCTGCTATTGTAGGCGCCAGTGCTTTGGAATAATCTAAATTACTTTCTACTAGCTGCAGCTGTTTAGTTACAGATTCATCTACAAGAGCACTTTTTTTAGCTTCTCCCTCTGTAGTATACAAGGATAATTCAGTTGGCAGAGATACTGATAAGTCCTCTCTTTTACGATGTTTCTTTTCTACTTGCTTATGCTCTTGGGTTACTTCTTGCTGGGTAGGGACACCGAAATTACCACTGCAACTAGTTGTTGTTAATAGTTGGCTACAAAGTAGGATCACTGCTATAATTCTTTTATTAGTGTTATACATGGCTTCATGTTTAAAAGGGTTATAACTAATATTAAAAAATAGGCAACTAAGTATGTTCTAGAGTTATGTATTTTATCTTAAAAAAGCAATAGATAAGGACAAAAAAAAATTTAAAATTTAGAATTGGATTGCAAGTCAATTAATAATGGGGCTGTATAACTTAAATTTTTCCCAGAAAAAAGAAAAACTAGAAAAACTGACAAAAGAGAAAAGAGACTGGTTTGAAAGCTTTCAAAAGGAGACATGTCAAGGCTTTTGCGCGGTAATAGAGAGTTTGAAAGCTTAACTTGAAGCGCTTTTTTATTTTCAAGCGAGCCGACTGCGAGAGCGAGCCCATCCAGGAAAGAGCCGCGTCATGGAACGAAGTAAAAGATGTCTCGTCCTAAAAAAAGTTTACAGATTATTGAATAAATACTAATATAAATTTACACTTCACATTTAGTCCTGCAATGAGTTTACAAGAGCAAGATTTTTTTGATAGTAATTTTTCCATAACTTTTTAGTTTTAATAGTTGCTTTAGCATGGTGGATTTGGATAGGTGTAAGATTGCCAATACTCATATGCGGTCTACTATAGTTATATAACTCCACAGCCTTCACTAAAGCTTGTTTTGCCTCTTGTATAGAGCATACATGGCAATAAGCCAGATACTCCTCTTTGATGATTCCATTAACACGTTCAGCTATAGCATTCTCCAGTGGATCACCACTACTTGTCATGCTAATTTGTATTTGGTAGCTTTCCAGTAGCTTTACATAAGATATGCTACAATATTGTGTCCCCCTGTCGCTATGATGAATCAGTTTAGCATGGCTCTGGGAACCTTTGAGACTGCAAAGAGCCATGCAGCTTGAATACTTTCTTTAGTCTGTAAGCTCTCTCCAAGGTGACAGCCTACTATCTTGTGAGAATAAGCATCGGTTATCAAGCTAATATACCAGCATTTGCCTTCTACCTCCCAATAAGTAATATCACTCACTCATAACTGATTAACACCGCTTGGACAAAATCCTTTGATCTGGTTAGGATACTTTTTAAAACGATGCAGCGATTGGGTAGTTTTTATATGCCTTTTCCTTTTTCTAACCAATAAATAATGCCTAGCTAATAGGTCAAATAATTTATCTCTTCCTAATTTAATATACTGCAATTCTATAAAATTTTGCAGCTTATGATGTAATTTACGTCCTCCCATACTAGGATGCTCGCCTCTAATCTTTTTTATTTGCTCAATAATAAGTGTCTCCTTTTGAGAGGTAGTTTCTACTTCCCACATATGCTCGTAATACGCCTGCCTACTAATCCCAAACCATGCACGTACTTCGGCTAGTTTGGTATTGTTAAAAAGAGATAGATAGCTGATTATTTAGTTTAGCCATAAGCAGGTTAAGCGATTTTTCAATCATATGTACCTGCTTGCTATAACACTTACCTTTACGCTTAAATCTAGCTAAATAGTGTCTGATCAAACTATTATATCCTTCCACAGTATATGTCTCTGATTTGCTTTGTAAGTGTTTGTCTTTTGGAATAAACTGCTGGTAGCTTTTCCAGTAGTCACTATAATACAGCTTGCCTATACCTTTGACTTGTTCCCATAGCTTTAGTCCTGTTTTTGTTGGACGGTCTCCACACACATAAGAGAGAAAGCGTTTACTGAGTCTATCGACAGCTATCCATATCCAATAGTACTTTTTTTGAGCCTACATAAGTGTATATCTCATCCATCTCGACTATCTCTACTTCATCTTGGCTTTCTGGTAAACTTACTTGATCTCCACATGCTTTTACCTATTGATAGACTGTGCCATAGCTTATGTTGAGTATACGTCCAATAGCTCGAAAGCCTAAACCTTCCAGGTATAATTGTAAGGCTTTGCGCTTAATGGATAGCGGTTTGATATTTGATTTATGGTTAAGTGTGTAGCGGAAACGGCAACTTTTACACTGATAACGCTGTTTGCTTCTAACGATCCCATCTTTACAGCTTTGAGCATTATTACATCGAGGACAATTCATATTTTCTCCTCTAACTTAATAACTCTATCTTATTTTAACAATACCGCTAGTTTTATGTGCTTGAATTTATCTTTCATTGTTTCTATGATTTGGTATTTTACTTTTTTCTAATAAGTATATTAAACTCTCTCTCAGCTACATCTATCATAGTAGAATAGGCAATAGCTCTCATTTTTATTAATTCTAGCTCCTTTTCAAGCTATTCTATTTCGTAATTCTGCCACCTTAGGCTCTTCTCTTGTTGATCCTTGTTTATGGGTTAACTTATCTTTTTGCATCTGATCATTTTTCTTTAGCTCGAGAGTATCACTTGGAATAAAATTAGTTCTCTCTAGTTTAGAGGCAGGAGCCAGGCCTAATGATAGCATCCATCTAAGCAAACTACCATGCTCTTCCTTACGTCCAGTATACTTTTCCCAAATTTCTCTTTTTGTGCATTCACCCAGAAGATACTCTTGGATAATATACTCTTTTTCTGATCGATTAAAATACCTAGGCGATTTGGGAAATACCATCTTCTTCTCTCCACTTTGTCCTAATATAACTTTACTTTTTCTGTTCTTGTCTATCTTTGTCTTTATGGTTTTTGTGTAAACCTATTTCAGAATAAGACAGAGGTTGGAAAAAGTGCAAATACAAGCATATATGGTAGCTGTTGTACAAAACATTAAAAGAATAATTAAGCAGCTTTTTTATGGCTTTCTTCGTTTTCTTAACATGCTTAATAAAATATTTTTAACATATACTTTTTCAACAGCCCCAATCGTTTAATTGATAGTCTAGACAATATAGATTTCCCCTCTCCATCGATCAGCCACATACTTGCATATCTAAAGTATGGTATTTAAGTTTGTAAAGTAAGCAACCATAAGTTATTATAAGGTCCTTACTTAATTTAACTAATTTTTGAATTCATGTTAAGACTTTTTAATGTAAATCGGAGTTTCGTATCATTTATCTTAATTATTAGCGTATGTTTAGAAAGTTGTACAGGTTCCAATAATTTAGCTTTAGAACCATCAGACTCTGCACAAGCTACCGCTAAATGTATAAAAGACAACGACCAAGACATCATATATGACACAGAAATGTCTCTGTTATCAGTAAAGAAAGAAGCAGATACACCAGCTATAAAAGTTATAGAGAATATCAGTAGTATTGTAAATCATAAAAAGGACAATACAATATCTCACGGAGAAAATTGGTTAGCTAAAACACAGGAGCATAAACATCTCTTAGCTTTACCCTTACTATACACTTTTACACGTGTGAAAACTAGTAGAATTAGTAGAATAAATACATCAATAAATACATCGTCGTTATCGCTTGCAACAACTACTCAAAATCCTTTTTTATTAAGAAACAGCAGATTGATTACTAAAGCCTTATACCCCAATAATATTGCTATTATTTCTAAGCGGTATACAGGAAAATCTACAGGAGATATAAAGAAGTCAACTGTTAATGTAACTAAAATACTAAAAGAGAAAAGTCCTCAAGAAAATTCACAACCTTATCAATTTTTTTCAGGAAAACATAACTTTTCCCGATTTTCAGAAAAAATTTATCCAATAATACTTATAGGAACACCAGTATTAACTCAGGCAGCAATCTACAAAGGGCTAGAAAAAATATGGCTGTTTGAAAAAAAAGAAATAGCAGAAGATTCAAAAGCTATAGTTACACAAGTATCAGCTCCTTGTACCTATGAGGAAATATTGTGTGCTTTACAGGCTAACGACCCGTTTTATACACAAAGTATAGATTTAAGTCGATTTATATTAACTAAGGAGCATTTTGAAGAGCTAAAAAAAGCTATTGACAAAAATTTTGTTGTGGGGTATATATATTGGGGGACAATTCCAGCAGACTGCCAGAAACTGAAACAACAGATTGAAGATAAATTAGTAAAAAATATATGTGACTATGCTTATCATCCGAGTGATTATGTGCATGGTTTATTGTCCATGCACATATATAACGAAGATGGGGACCTTAAAGAAGGACAATCAGTAGATTTTAATACTTTAGCTAAAAAATTAGAGCACCAGTTACCAACAAATATAAATACAGCTTGGAGAGTAATAAAAGTATATCATAATAATGATGACTCAGATATTCATGCCGCTCTATACGTTAATGAGGAGAAACATCAAGTAGTATTAGCTTTTTGTGGCACTAAGCTAAAAAGTATTTTTTCCAAGCAGCCAGATTTGTGTGAAAATATAAATGGAATACTAGGAAATTCTATAACAAATCGAAAGCAATCCGCTTATGTAGCAACCGAAGATGCTGTCAATTATGTCAAGAAAAGAGGATTTAACTTATCCATTACAGGCCATTCTTTAGGCGGTTATTTAGCAGAGCTAGCAGTAGTATTCTGCTGTCATTCACCATTGGATTACAAAGAAGTAAAAGGCGTTGTATTTGATAGCCCAGGATCAAATAGGATTTTAGAGGATATCAAGCCATATTCAAAAAATTTAATTAACAAATTAGATATACGAAGTTTACCAATAATCGCCTATCTTTCTGTACCCAATATGATAAATTCTTGTGATGGGCATCCTGGAGAAATGTATATGATTTACTCTAGTTCGGAACCTCAATATTGGGAAAAAGATTGGGTTAAAAGAATAGGAGAATATTCAACAGTAGGAGATCTTATAAAGAATATTAGTAAGGGAATCTTGTCAACTAAAGGACATAAGTTGAATATCATGCTACGTTTATTTGATCCTGCCACAGGAAAGCCGAAAGAATATGTTCATATGAAAGAATGGCCTACACTTGATCTTAATTCTATGCGATATATACCTGGTGGTACAATCGGGAGTATTTTAGGCCGTATCTTATTAGTTGACAAGATAAATTATCCAGGCAAGAATAGCGCAATAGTTACATTAAGTAGTGGTATAATAGGGGCTCATATAGGGGCTTATATATGGACCAATTATACAGGTACGCCTGGCAGTATAGTTTCGTTTTTCGCAGAAGTCCCTAATATAATACTTGGCCAAGGACAATTCTGGACTACCATAGTAAATTTGCCAGATAAAGTCGATGAGAAATATCCTATAGAACCAGAAAAGAAATTTAAACTAATTTATGGTGGTCATTGGCACCCAAGTCTCAAAGACGTTTCCTTTCATCCTTTAAATTTAAAATATAAACATAGGAATAATGATTGGTATCTTTATAAAATAGATGAGAAACGTAAAAAGAAGTTAGACCCGTTGTTAGCTAAGCTAGATCATCTGCCAACTATGGATATAACATTAAAAGTTTTAAACAGTCTTATACAGGACTATAAGATTGACAGAGACCACGAGGCTAATGATGAGTATAATAATGGTGTTATCTATCTTAAAATAGAAGAAACAAGCCCAGCATCTATAGAAACCATACGGAATAAAATAAGAAGGGCAAGAAATGTATTACCACCCAATAGTATAGAAGACTTAATTGGGATATAAGACTTTTGCAAATCTAGTAGAAGCCTAAAACTAGCTATTCTTATTTCTATCTCTTTCAAGGATATTTCTATATAAGTTTGTCTATATATACCTTGATATTTTAAGAAAATAACTTGTATATATCCAATTTATCAACTAACATAAGTACAACTTTAAAATTTATTTATATAATTTATGCGCCGCAGCCACAAATTAAGCAATCAGCTGATAGCTTGTGTTTTATTGTTAAGCTTATTCTTACAAAGTTGCAATAATTTTTCTACACCTATTCTTTCTCAAACAAAAGATAAAAAGGATGAGATAAGAAGAGACAATGATAAGTTAGAAGCGGCCGTGGAGGGTTTATTTGAGGATGCTGAAAATACAGCTGTTGAAGGCAAATCGCAAGTAAAAATAAAGCATGTACAACAAGCAGTATATTCAAATACAAAATATTGGATAGGTCACTTAGAATCACAAAAGTATACATTGAGTATGCCTTTACTATATTGTGGGTTTGCTTGCAGTAAAGCTCTTAAAAGAGGATCACTAGCTTCATTGTATTCTTCGCCCTACGTAAGACCTAATATGGTGCTGGGAACTGCTAGAGCCAATAAACAAGCTCATCTCTTTAAATACAACAGCAGTGCTTCCCTGATATCTAAAACTTATATAAGCAAACATCCTTTAACTTCAATAAGTTTATTGGGCCAAGGAAGACTAAAGAGAAAAGAAACTATTGGTCAGCTAAGGAAATATAAAACTTTAACTGACTCCGATAGAATAAAAAACCTTAAATTTCCATCTTATTTACGAGAAAATGCATATTTAAGCTTATTAACAGGTGCTAGTTTAATAGGTGTTGGTGCTATGCTACTCCAGGTGAAAAAGGAAGTCAGTAATCCAACTGAAGATAAAAAAACGAAAACACTCACAACCAATCAAGCTATACCTCACACATACGAGCAAGCATTACAGGCTTTACAACTTAATGATCCGCATGCGAAAGTTATCGATTTAAGTCAAGAAAATTTAACTAAGGAGCATCTTGAAGAGCTAAAAAAAGCGATTGACAAAAATTTTGTTGTGGGGTATATATATTGGGGGACAATTCCAGCAGACTGTCAGAAACTGAAACACCAGATTGAAGATAAATTAGTGGAAAATATATGTAACTATGCTTATTATCCAAATGATTATGTACATGGCTTATTGGCTATGCATGTATATGATAACCCTTACCAAGGAGAAATAGTAGATTTAAATGACTTGGCTAAACAGTTAGGCCGCCAGCTACCAACAAGTATAAACACGGCTTGGAAAGTAATCCAAGTGTATAAGAATAGCAATAATCCAAAGTATTATAGTGCTTTATATGTAAATGAGGCTACCCATCAAGCTGTACTAGCTTTTCAGGGAACCAATTACTTAGTCAAAGACCTTATTGCCGAAGATATGCAAGACGTATTAGGCAATGCTGTTACCAAGCAGCAAGAATTAGCGTATCAAGCAACAAAAGAAGCTGTTGAATATACTAGGCAGCGAGGCTTTAATTTATCTATAACAGGCCATTCATTAGGAGGTTATTTGGCAGAGCTAGGCGTATTTTTTAGTTATTATGAGTTTAATTGTCGACAGGTAAAAGGCATTGTATTTGATAGCCCTGGCACAGGTAATAGATCCAAAATAAAGTATCGAGCTACTGAGTTTGATATAAAGAATTTGCCAATTCTTGCTTACCTTTCTGCACCTAATCTAATAAATACCTTTAATCAACATGTGGGAGAAACATATAGAGTGTACCCTAGTTTAGATTGGCAACTTAGTGAGATAAAGGAGTTTGAAACAATAGAGAAACAATCAGCAACAAGAAAGAATATAAAGGCTCTTAATAAAGCGTTCTTGTCTGATACAGGTCATAGCTTGCGTAATATGTTGAGTTTATTTGACCCTGCTACAGGAAAGCCAAAAGAATATGTCCGCGTTCAAGATTGGCCTACACTTAATACAAACTTTGTCTCTTATCTAAATGAACAAGTTGAATTAGGACGTATGATAGGAGGTTTAGTAGGTGGCATGTTAGGTATTAGAATAGTCAATAGATATAAGGATAACCCTAAACTACGTGCGGCTATAGGAAATCTATATGGATATAGGAATAGTATATATCCTACTATGGGAGCTATATTAGGTAGTGGAATAGGGGCTGTAATAGGTTCGCGTATATGGTTTAGTCATGCAAGTATAACTGGTAGTAATTTAGGCCAAGGACAATATTGGGATACATTAGAGAATTTACCAGGTAAAGGCCATAAAAAAGGCATGCTAACACCAGAAAATAAATTTAAATTCATATATACAGGACATTATCAAGAAAGCGCTACAAGTCCTTTATACCACATTTTAAATAATAAAGAGTACAAAAGTAATGATTGGTATCTTTACAAAATATTTAAGCATAAAGATAGGCTAGCTCAACTATCAACTGACAATATAACATTAGAAATTTTAAAGAGGCTTATAAGAGAATATCAGATAGTAAATATAAATGGGCAGTTCTATCTCAAATTAACAACAAGCCAAGCATGTGTAGAAAGCGTACGGGATAAAATAGAAAGGGCAGTAGCTGTATTACCACCCAATAGCATAGAAAACTTATTTAGTGTAAGTAACCTTCATGAATTAATTAAAAATATAGAAATGGCTACTTCTATATCTATACCTTCCCACGATGCTTCTATTTGCAAGATATACAGTTATATAAATCCAGCCAAAGCAAATAGTTACATACCTAGATTAAGCAAGCAAGAAGAGTTACGTAAAAAATTAGAACAAGGAGGCGTATGTGTATTGTATGGACGTAGTGGAATAGGAAAAAGTACGCTAGCAGCTGAGTATGCATATGCTCAAAGGTACCATCCTAACCAAATTGTGGAATGGATGCAAGCAGATAATTTAGAGAAGTTATTAACTAACTTTCAACACTTAGCTCAAGAATTAGGTATCATCTATGCGCGCCCCACTGCTTTAGAATTAGAGAAAAACATAAATACATATCTTGCGAAATTATCTAGTGAGGTTTACAATACTTTAGCAGAACGCAAACAGACTGTTTTACTAATTTTAGATGATGCAACAGATTCAGCATTAATAGATGCATGTTTATTGCATAAGCCTGATGCTATACAAGTTATTATTACTACCCGGAATAAAAGTGGGTTTAGTGAATATAACAAGCTTAAACTAGATGCTTTTACTTTTGATGAAGGCAAATCATATATCCAACAAAGATTGCAGAGGTACAAGCCTAGTGAACGAGATATAGAAGCGCTGATAAAGGAAGTTGGACTTATCCCCCAGGAGCTAACTTTAGCTATAGGATATATTAATGCAATAAGTTCTATGAGTATAGAAAAATATATTGGCAAATTACGAGAAATTGGACAACAAAATAAAAAAGAAGAAGGTAGTTCAATATTATCTGAGATAGGCTTAGGATTGGAAAAGTTAGATGCAAGTTCACAGTTAATACTGCAATATAGTGCCCATCTAGATTCAGATTTTATTCCTTTATCCTTAATAAGTACCTTAATAAAAGTAACTAATAAAGAAGATTTGTCTAAAATATTAGACAAATTAGAAAAATTATCTTTAATAACGATCATAAATACCCCCAACAAACAAGGTATTCATATATATCCTGAAGTACAGAAGGCTTGTAAAGAGTACCAAGGGTGGCTAGATGAAGCTAAGTTATCAGAACAAGATTTATTAAGTGTAATAAACGAAACCTTATATAAAGGCAATTATACTGAGGTTGCTAATAGATTAAGTAACTTGGGATCCGTTTACTATAACTCTAGGAAATTTAAAGAAGCGTTACAGTATTATCAGCAAAGCCTTTTGACACTACGAAGTATCTATACAAGTAATCATCCTGATATAGCTAAATCATTAGATAATTTAGGGACTGTTTATAAAGCTTTGGACAGATATGGAGAAGCACTAGAATATTATCGGCAAGCTCTCACAATGAAACAGGATATTTATGCAGCCAAGCATCTGGAGATAGCTACTTCACTAAATAATATGGGTAGCCTCTATAAAAATTTAGAACAATATCAAGAAGCCTTACAATATTATCAAAAGGCCCTTGAAATATTTGAGACTTTATATCCTGGCAATCATCCGCAGGTAGCTATTTTATTAAATAACATAGGCAAACTTTATGATAGTTTAGGGGAGTATACAAAAGCCTTGGCCTACTATGAGCAAGCAAATGTCCTTTCAACCAATATCCATTCTTTATTTGGTCAAGTATTGACAGCAGAAGAAGGACATTCCGTTACTTTTCGAAAAGAAGGAGTCCAGTTAGTAGCAGATGTAGAAATGAATGCTCCACTAAGGTTTGGTAAAGACTATGAAGGATTAGATGTATATGTTGAACAAGGGACAAACTTATCGGGGCTACTGGAATTGAATGAAAGAGTGCAAAAGCGTCGTATCCATCTTCAATTAGCTCAAAAAGAGCACCCAGCAAAAGTAATTATTTATAAGGGAGCAGGATTGATGGGAGGGATGGAAGGAGATGGTGAAGAAGAACCTCGCTTTGAAGAATGGATAAACGATCAACACAACGAGATTGTGGGAGAAACAGATAAAAATAGAGCCTTGCTTGAGGCTACTAAAAACGGATATACAAATAAAATTTGTGAATTACTAAATGCAGGAGCAGATATATCTTTTAGAGATCAATGGGGTTGGTCTCCTTTACATTATTCTGTTTTCAAAGGCTATCTAGAGGTAACTAAGCTGTTGTTAGAACAAGGAGCTGATATAAATGCTAGAGATCAGCGAGGCGTAACTCCTTTCTACCTAGCTACTAGTAATTGCTCTATAGAAATGATTAATTTATTATGTGAATTAAGAGGAGAAGAACCGAAGCTTAATGAAAAAGATATTAATGGAAAAACTGCTTTGCATTATGCTGCTATTGAAGGATATACAAACATAGTTCAATTATTAATAAAACACGGGTATAATATAAATTCAAAGGATGAAAATGGGAAAACACCTTTATACTGGTCTATTAAATATAACCATAATGATATTGCTTGCTTATTGATAAATAATTTAAAAGAACTAGAGTTGAAATCTGAGCTTGAGATTGAAGATGAAGATGGATGTACGCTCTTATATAGAGCTATTAAGTTAATTAATAAGGACGTATTTGAACTATTAAGAGATAAAGGAGCCAATATAAATACAAGAGATAAAGAGGGTTTAACACCCTTGCATTGGATTGCTGGGAGAGGAAATTTAGAAATGCTAACGTTGTTACTAAATGCAAGTGGGATAGATATAAATGCTAAAGATAAATATGGTTATACTCCCTTACATAGAGCTCTATCAAGAAATCTTATAGATGTAGTTATACTCTTAATAAAGTCAGGAGCCAATATAAATACAAGAGATAAAGAGGGTTTAACGCCCTTGCATTGTGCTGTTCATAAAGGATATATAGAAATAGTAAAACTATTGCTAAAACATGGAGCAGCAGTATATGATAGCTTTAGAGATGGTTATACACCTCTTCACCTAGCATCTCAAGGAGGTCATACAGATATAGTTGGCTTATTACTAAATAAAATAGGAATTGACGTAGACCCTAAAGACCAATATGGCCAAACGCCCTTGCATATGGCAGCTGAGCAGAGGCATGCGGATATAGTTAAGTTGTTACTGAGTTTAGGAGCCTATATAGATATTCAGGATAATGATGGTTACACTCCATTACATTTGGCATGCGAAAATGGCTATCTAGAAGTAGTTAGGTATTTAGTAGAAGAAGGAGCTTATATAGATATTCAGGATAATGATGGTTACACTCCATTACATTGGGCATGCAAAAATGGTTATCTAGAAGTAGTTAAGTATTTACTAGAGAAAGGAGCAGGCATACATGCTAAAAATAAAAATGAGGAGACTCCATTTCATTGGGCATGCAACAAGGGCCATCTAGAAGTAGTTGAGTATTTACTAGAGAAAGGAGCAGACATACATGCTAAAAATAAAAATGAGGAGACTCCATTTCATTGGGCATTCGAAAATGACTATGTAGAAGTAGTTAAGTATTTACTAGAGAAAGGAGCAGATATACATGCTAAAAATAAAAATGAGGAGACTTCATTACATTGGGCATGCAAAAATGGTCATCTAGAAGTAGTTAAGTATTTAATAAAAAAAGGAGCAGACATACATGCTAAAAATAAAAATGAGGAGACTTCATTACATTGGGCATGCAAAAATGGTCATCTAGAAGTAGTTAAGTATTTAATAAAAAAAGGAGCAGACATACATGCTAAAAATAAAAATGAGGAGACTTCATTACATTGGGCATGCAAAAATGGTCATCTAGAAGTAGTTAAGTATTTAATAAAAAAAGGAGCAGACATACATGCTAAAAATAAAAATGAGGAGACTTCATTACATTGGGCATGCAAAAATGGTCATCTAGAAGTAGTTAAGTATTTAATAAAAAAAGGAGCAGACATACATGCTAAAAATAAAAATGAGGAGACTTCATTACATTGGGCATGCAAAAATGGTCATCTAGAAGTAGTTAAGTATTTAATAAAAAAAGGAACTGATAAGGAAGCTGAAGATAATAATGATCATACCCCACTTTATATAGCTGTTTATAATGGACATATAGAATTAGTGCAGTACTTACTAGATCAAGGAGCTAATACAGAGGCTAAGATTATTGATAGGCATGCAGATGCACAATTTAAGCTAGGTGTGATGTATCATAATGGAGAAGGAGTAGCAAAAGATGATAATCAAGCAATAAAATGGTTTCAAAAAGCTGCTGAGCAAGGAAATGCAGATGCACAATTTAATTTAGGTGTGATGTATGAAAAGGTAGAAGGAAATTATAAAAAAGCAATAAAATGGTTTCAAAAAGCTGCTGAGCAAGGACATGCAGATGCACAATTTAAGCTAGGTGTGATGTATCATAATGGAGAAGGAGTAGCAAAAGATGATAATCAAGCAGTATTCTGGTATCGCAAAGCAGCTGGGCAAAGAAATGTAAAGGCACAATTTAAGCTAGGTGTGATGTATTATCATGGACAAGGAGTAGGCCAAGATTATAAAAAAGCAATAAAATGGTATCAAATAGCTGCTGAGCAAGGAAATGCAGATGCACAATTTAATTTAGGTGTGATGTATGAAAAGGTAGAAGGAAATTATAAAAAAGCAATAGAATGGTATCGAATAGCTGCTGAGCAAGGAAATGCAGATGCACAATTTAATTTAGGCGTGATATATGAAAAGGTAGAAGGAAATTATAAAAAAGCAATAGAATGGTTTCAAAAAGCTGCTGAGCAAGGAAATTTAAAGGCACAGGATAATTTAAACAGGTTAATAAAATAAATTTCTACATTCCTTTATTGATGAAAATCTCTATTATCTTATATAAAAGTAAAATGCTGGCTGACGGCTCGCATCCTCTGATGGTGTGCATCAGGCCAGTTGAAAGCTAAAAAGTACTTCTCCACTGGACTTTCTTGTCCCTCAGAGTTATGGGATTTTAATAAGCATACCCCTAAAAGGAACCATCCAGACAGGAAATTGCTCGAAGCCATTCTTGCGCAGAAAAAAGCTACTTATCATACAAAACTCCTAGAACTTGAAAGCGAACAAAAATCTCTTTCCCTCCAACAGCTGGTGCAAGCCATTGAGGAACCTAAGCAAGTTTCGCAAGAGCTGTTTCCATTCCTATCGGAAGTTTGCCAGAACTTAATCCAAAGTGGTAAAATAGGAAGAGCTCGGCTGTACAAGCGACTTTAAACTTCTTTAAAAGAGTTTACAGGGAGCAAACAGCTCTCGTTTAGTGATATCGATGTGCCTTTTTTAAATCGTTACGAAGCTTTTCTCTACAAACAGGGCCTCGTTGAAAATTCCATTGGCACTTATTTCCAAGTCTTAAGAGCGCTACTCAATAAAGCTATTCAAGCAAAGCGCATGAAAAAGGAGCATTATCCCTTTGATAATTTCTCCTTGGGAAAGTTTAGTACGCTCACCCAGAAGCGTGCCATGAGCCGGGAAGATCTGCAGCAGATTATAGCCTTGCCTTTATCGGCTGATAGTAAGCTACAAGTGGCCAGGGATTATTTTTTGTTTAGCTATTATGGTCAAGGCATGAATTTTAGGGATATGGCAACCCTTAAATGGAAGCAAATCATTAAAGATCGAGTGGTATACACGCGTCTAAAGACGGGCAAGATGATGCAGTCCAAACTGATGTCGCCTGCATTAGAGATTCTAGGCAGATATAAGCAGCATGCAAGTGGTCATGCAGATGATTTTGTTTTTCCAATCTTGAGTAAGAATGAGCATGTCACGCCTCAGCAAATTTCTAATCGTATCAACCGAGTACTCAGACAAGTGAACGCTTCACTCAAAGAATTAGCCCAGGCAGCTAAAGTACCTGTTCACTTGACAACCTATGTAGCGCGCCATACGTATGCGACCGTCTTAGAGGCTGTCTAAAAAGGGTAATTTAGATAGGAAAAGCAGACAAAACTTTATAAAATTAGTTAGTGAACTTTAAACTAACAGCTATGCCATACACTAGCGATTTAACAGATAAGGAATGGGAAGTGTTAGAACCATTAGTTACTTACATAGGTCCTTGCCGACCCCGTAAATACACTATAAGAGAAGTATTAGATGCTATTTTCTATTTAGAAAAAACAGGCTGTCAATGGCGCATGCTACCTGCCCATTTTCCACCCTGAAAAAGTGTTTATGACTTGTATTATCGCTGGCGAAGAAATGGTAAATGGGACTTAGTCCATGATACACTTCGAGATCAAGTACGAGAAAAGTTGGGCAAACAAGCCATACCTAGCGCTGCCATTATGGATAGCCGCTCGGTTAAAACAGCACAAAAAGGGGGTCGAGAGGCTATGATGCAGCAAAAAAAGTAAAAGGCCGTAAGCAGCATATTATTGTTGATACGCTGGGGCTTATACTTTGTGTGGTAGTACATTCAGCTCACTTATCAGACTCAAGAGGATGTCATCTTTTGCTTATTCGCCTTTTTAATACATTCCCTTCTATTAAACACATATGGGTAGATGGAGGATACCAGAAAGGATGTATAATGTGGGCTTATGGGGTGCTAGGTTATACTTTAGAAGTTGTACAACGGCTCTCAAATGGGTTTCATATTCTAAAAAAGCGATGGATAGTCGAGCGTACATTTGCTTGGCTGAGTTTTTCTAGGAGGCTCTCTAAAGATTACGAGCATAATCCCAAGTCTTCTGAAACACATATTAAAATTGTTATGATTAGAATCATGCTTAAGCGGCTTTTATGACTCCATTTTGGCTTTTTAGACAGCCTCTTAAAGCAAAGCGGCATCTCAACCGGAGTGATTAGTGAAGCGCTCGGACATAAGGGTGAGAAAATTACACAGACGTATTTAAAGAGTTTTAGTAACGAAATGATTGATGAGGCGAACAGCTTCTTATTATAAATGGGGCAAAGTAGCGATTAGAGTAAACCTGGTATTTTATCTCTTAAGCATAATAGCTTAAAAATCCTTGATTTAAACATCTAATTAGTTGTTTTACAACTTTATTAGATTGTTAGGGGCTGTTTCCTACTACGAAATAGCCCCCTGACTTTTGTAATTCTCTCTCCTATTGAGAATAACAGGCGGATATTTAATTTTTTCAAGGATGCTCACCATTCTATCTACATATTAAACTTATTTATATTTTGGTTGAAAGAGAAGACCTCAACCGCGCCCAATAGTCCAAACGCTTCTTAATTTCACGTTCAAATCCCCTCTGAGGAGGTGAATAGAATTCTTGTCGCTTCATTTCATCAGGGAAATAGTTTTGGCCTGAAAAAGATTCTTTCGTATCATGGTCATAAATATACCCTTCACCATATCCTTCCCCTCGCATCAGTTTGGTAGGGGCATTTAAGATAATCTTAGGTGGCATGAAGGACCCCGTTTCTTTTGCAGATTTTCTTGCACGATTATAAGCTTTGTAGACAGCATTTGACTTTGGAGCCGTTGCCAAATATAAAACTGCTTGTGCAATGGACAATTCACCTTCAGGGCTTCCCAGCCGCTCATACGCTTCCGTTGCAGCAATAGTTTGTATCAAGGCCTGTGGGTCTGACAGCCCCACATCCTCAGAAGCAAAACGAATAAGTCTCCGCGCAATGTAAAGAGGATCTTCGCCTCCTTCAAGCATGCGGGCAAACCAATACAGTGCTGCATCTGGATCTGACCCACGCAAAGACTTATGGAGCGCACTAATCAGATTATAATGACCTTCTTTATTCTTGTCATAAAGAGGTGCTCTACGGGAAAGGACTTGTGTAAGATCTTCTACGGACAAAATGGGCCTGGACGGCAACTGAGAGAGAACCTCGATCATATTATAAAGCGCTCGCCCATCTCCATCAGCCATGGCATAAAGAAGCGCACGACCTGCCACATCTAACGGCAATTCTTTCTCCAAGTATGATTGGGCTCGCTGATATAAAATCTCAAGGTGGGAGCTTTCAAGTCGCCTTAAGACTAAAACTTGCGTGCGGGACAAAAGCGCACTATTCAACTCAAAAGATGGGTTTTCGGTTGTCGCCCCAATGAGAATCACAGTTCCGTTTTCAACATGAGGCAAAAAGCTATCCTGTTGAGTTCGATTAAATCTGTGAATTTCATCCACAAAAAGAAGCGTCCCCCTTCCCATTTTTTTTCGCTCTTGTGCACGTTCAAAAACTTTCTTGAGATCCGCAACACCCGATTCAATTGCAGAAATTGGCTCAAACTCAAGGTCTGAGGTCTTGGCTAAAAGTCGTGCTAAAGTTGTCTTTCCACATCCAGGAGGTCCCCATAGAATCAATGAAGAAAGCTGTCCACTTTTGCGCATTACACCTAAAGGGCCTTTACCTTCAGTGAGATGCTCTTGCCCGACAATCTCATTCAAAGATTGGGGCCTCAAACGGGAAGCTAAAGGTTCATAGCTATTTTGTGAAAAAAGAGTTGTCATACACTATATTTACTTTTTACTTATATTCAAAGTTAACTTTTGACGGGCCCTCAATTGCTCAGCGTACATTTTCGTTCTGTTGGACTTCAAACCCCGTCCCCAAGGCAATTGGTCAACAGCCTGTTGAATAAATTTATTCGGTAATGGCTTCAGTTTCCTTTTCCTTAAAATTTCCTAACTCCTTGTTTAACTCCTCTAGTAGCTGTTGTTCGGTTGGTAAATAAAGTTCATATTGACTGGCAAATATCTGTTTTTGACCTTCCAGTAATGTAAACCTTACGGCAGCATCATTTTTACTAGCGCAAAGCAATATACCAATAGTAGCGTTTTCGTGTGGCAATTTCCCTATCCTATCATAATAATTTACATACATTTGCAACTGCCCAATATTCTGATGTGTAAGCTTAGTTGTCTTAATTTCTATAATAATAAAACACTGTAATAAGCGATTATAAAACACTAAATCCACAAAAAATTATCGCCCTCTATGTGTATCCGTTTTTGCCTTGCCGCAAAGGAGAATCCATTGACTAATTCCAGCAAAAATTCCTACAAGTGCGTAATGATAGCATTTCCCAAATCCTTTTCATAGCATGAAGCTTTTCTTTTCAACCCTAAAAACTCCAGAAACATCGTGTCTTTGATAATTTCTTTGGTGTCAGAGGGCAACTTTTCATTTCTGGCGACTGCAAGTACGCTTTCTTTGTCATTGCTCATTAAAAGGCGTTCATACAAATTACTATAAACTTGTCGTTCTAGTTGGCGTACCGTCCAATTATTCTTGATCGTTTCTGTGATATAGAACTCTATTTTGTCCTGATTGTCAAATCTTAATAATAGACTGTATTGACTTCAACTCAATTGTGCGCACAATTGGAAATGTAAAGTAAAATTGCCTGTATAGATATAATTGCCGGGAAGAAAAGCCACTTCCAAATTCAGGTTGTAGCTGCTTGGAAAGATATTTGATGAGATAAGTTCCATAATCTGCCCGACCTTTTCCTTCTTGTTCTTCTTCAAAAAATATGCTTGCCAATATGCCAATACATCAAAGTACGCTGATGGCCAACGGCACGAATAGCATTATCTTTTGATTTGGTAATGATGGATTTAATATCAACTATAATGGACTCACTTATAAGCATTATTTAAATAAATATATTAAAATATAAAATAATCAATTTAAATATATTGCCATTCTTGGCTTTTAAGAATAAGAACTAAAAATTATAACCAATAATATATTGTAATATATTATTAAGCTTTCTTTTTGGCCCAGGCTTGCAATTCTCCTTTAAGGCTTGTAGACGTGGTTCCACCGCATTTTTATCAAGATATTCTTCTAAAATTTTTAATAGCATTTCCTTTTTATCCTCATAAAATATTATAATATATCATCGGGATTTCATACGTATACCTTTAGGCCTGTTTTGTTCTATGGCTGGCTGTTGTTCTAAGGTATGCTCGAGATTTTGTTTAGAAAGAGATCTATTTAGCCATCGTTTTACGATTAACCCCATATTGTCTAGCAAGAGAAGCTATACTCTGTTTTAATAACTATATTTCTCTGTGGGTTTTCTGTGTTGTCTGGCGCATTGGTGTAGTAGTTGTCCCATAATTTTTTTACTTGGTTTTTATCGCTAATAACATCTTTACTAATATAACCATAATTGTTAGGGATGAAACACCTATTAGACAAAGGGGCGAATGTAAATGTTAAAAGCATTGGGGGCTTGGCACCTGCGCAGATAGCTATTCGGCAGCAACATATAAGCTTAGCGAAACTCCTTGCTAAATAGCAGGAACATTGTAAAACTTTATATCGAAATAATTTTTAGATGACTAGAATAAAAGTTTATTTAATAACATAGATCAAAATATCCTAATCCACCACCTCTAACTGAAGTTGCTCTTTTAATGTCTGAAGATGTGGATTCTTGTTAGCTAAATAACGGAATCTTTCTTGTGCCGTATACGGTCTTTGTGGACCTGATTGGGTTGGCGTAAATACCGCCTTAACATCAATAGCCGGGTGCTTTAGATTATTACGTAAATAATTGACCAACTCTTCTTTGATATCAGCTAGAATACGTTCTTCTACAGTATTTGTAAACTTAATTGTAATAGTATTATTTTCTAGCTCGATAGGTTGGTTAAGCAAATTATAAGCAGGCATCCTCTCGGCTAACTTTAATTGTTGCGTATAAGCTTGCCAATGTACTAATACTATTTCTTTTGTAAACTCAACACTTGCCTCCATTACTGTAGTAGTATTTACGGTTTCTACTACTTTAGGCTGATCAATATTGGCCTTAATATGAGATAACTGAGGAATTTTAATGGTACTTTGTAATACTCCCTTTTTTACAATATTTGGAGCTAAACCAGCAGCAGGGTTAGGCCGTTCCTCTTTAATTTGTTGCGTTATTTCTTCCTCTTTCCTATCATACTTTGAAGCTACACTAACAGCAGTCTTAGGTAATTCTTCCTGAACTTGTTCTATTACTTTGTCTGCTTCCTTATTATCTTTTACTACCGTAGCCTCAGTTTTATTAACTGCAGCTGATGGGCGGTCGCTAGCGTTGGTAGGCTTGCTGGCTGACACTATAGGTATGGTTGGGTTATTTGAAACTGTAGTAACTCCTGGATTAGGCAAAACAGAATCTTTAGGATGCCCTGTAGACATTTTGCTAGCCAATTCTATTAAAGCAAGTTCTACATGAAACCGTTTGTTTAAACTCTCTTTATATTGTAATGCACATTGATTAGCCAGCTGGAGCGCGTCCAACAAAAAACCTGGAGAAGCCTGTTGTGCTTGCATGCCATATCTTTCCTGTATGCTTGGAGCTACTTCTAACAAAGGTAGGGTTTGCGGGTCTTGTGCAACAAGTAAACTGCGAAAATGAGCTACGAGGCCTTCTAAGAAGTATAATCCATCAAATCCTGATTGAATAATTTCATCGTATATGAGTAAACATGCTTTGATATCATTTTGTAAAATCGCTTCAGTAAGCTTAAAATAGCAACTGTAATCAAGGATATGTAGGTTCTCAAGTGTAGCCTCATAGGTTAGCTTACCTGCTCCAAAACTTACAATAACATCAAACATAGACAGTGCATCCCTCAAGGCTCCATCTGCCTTTAAACTAATCAGGTGTAAAGCCTCTTCATCATAAGGGATATGCTCTTGCTCGGATACATTTTTTAGCTGCTGTACAATATCTTCTGGCTTAATTCTCTGAAAGTCAAAGATTTGACATCTAGAAAGGATCGTTGGAAGTACTTTATGCTTTTCTGTAGTCGCTAAAATAAAAATAGCATAGCTAGGGGGCTCTTCTAATGTCTTTAAAAAAGCATTGAAAGCTGCCTGCGATAACATATGTACCTCATCAATAATATAAATCTTGTATGCACCATTTTGTGGTGGGTAGCGTACTTGGTCTACCAAGCTTCTTACATCTTCTACAGAATTATTAGAAGCTGCATCTAACTCATAAATATTAAATGAAGTACGCTGATTAAAGCTTTTGCAAGAATCACAAGCATTACAAGGCTCTATATCTGCTGTAAGCTGTTGACAGTTGATGGCTTTCGCAAGAATCCTAGCACAAGTCGTTTTTCCAACTCCTCTAGGGCCACAAAATAAAAATGCATGTGCTAAATGATTAGTACGTATAGCATTTTTAAGAGTTGTAGTAATATGCGCTTGGCCTAATACATGGCTAAAAACACTAGGTCTATATTTTCTAGCTGAAACAACAAATTTTTCCATACTTCAAAACTAATAATACTTTTGATGGGTTCAGATACCTAACTCATAAAAAACATGTATACATTACCTTAACAGGCTAATAACTCTTTTAAAGATGTTATTTTGCACCCAAGTACTGCCTACAACTCACTATATCTTAATTTGGTTGTTAGCTAGCATAAACTATATTTAGCAACATACACAAAAAAGGTGCTATATAAAATTTGTATATTCGGCTGCCTAGCTAATTCCTTATTTTTTTAAAATGATAAACCTGATCAATATTTCTATTGCAGATAGTATAGTCAATAACTATAAAAGCTTATCATGGATATTACCTGCATTATGGATAGTAGGGACATTTATAGCTAATATAATCATACAACTTATACCAAGAAACCATCAACAATCTGTTTATCAATACCTATTTACCATATTGGGCTTGCTTGGTACTTTATACGCTAGTATAAAAATTAAGCAACAAATACTTATCCAAAAAGAAATCATACTATTTAACAACCTACTGCAAGTTGACTCTTGGAGTACACATATGCATATACTTCTAATAAGTATTACTTTATTTATAATATTGATTCTTTGCTTTACCAACCGACCTTATAAATCTACTGACTATCTAGGAACCTATTTATTAATGATACTTGCCACACTTTTAGGGGCTTATTTGCTTGTTATATCCTACCACTGGCTATTAGTGTACTTAAGTATAGGCTGTATGACAGTAGGCTCTACCGTACTTATTTATGAGAATGGAAATCGACCAACTTATATATTAGCTAGTACACGCTACCTCATATACAGCGTTGTAGCAAGTGCAATTATGTTAGTTGGTTTATCTTATTTATATGGTAGCATGGGAACATTAGAACTTTACAAATTTACTAGTTACAATGAAGCAGTCTATTCTATTTTGCAATTCATTTGGCCAATAGGCTTCTTTTTAGCACTAAGTGGTTTGCTAATGAGTATAGGAAGCTTTCCCTTTCAATTTTGGGTAGGGAGCGTATATCAGCATACTTCTTTTAGCACAGTAGCCTATCTATCTACAGTACCTAAACTAGCAGGCATAGCATTTCTAGTAAGGTTACATAGAATAGCTACACAAGCATCACCTTTTATAGAGCTCCCCCTAAAAAGTTTGTGGGCGTGCATAGCTATGGCAACAATGGTAGTAGGCCATTTAGGTGCACTTACTACAAAAGATGCTAAAAAATTATTAGCATACGGGTCTATAGCACAAACAGGATTTCTATTAGCTATTATGGTAACTGATATGAGTGTCTATACACATATAACTTATTATATTATCGTGTATACTATCATGAATTTAGCTTCTTGGTTTGGACTACAGATGCTTAGCTATCATAATATTAACAAGAACTCATCTATTGAGGCTTACGCAGGATTAGGTCGCCAATTGACTATAGGCAGCATGTGTTTCTTAATAATTATGCTTGCACTGATAGGCATTCCTCCTACTGCTGGGTTCTCGGCGAAGCTAATTATATTTAGTCACTTATGGGAAATTGCACAATTATCTAGGAGCACCTTGCTCACCAGCCTATTCATAACAAGTATAATAGGAACTGTACTTGCTTTATATTATTACTTAAGACTTCCTTATATATTATTTTTTAAAAAAGCTCCTCAATTAAAAATAACATCTACCATCCATCCTTCTATGTTATTAGTAGTAATATTGCTAACTATATTACTATTAGTCTTATTCTTTATCAACAGAGCAGTGATAAGCTATTAAACTAATTGAGTTGGTTTATAAGGGCAAAAGTATAGGCAGTTTCTTTTGAGCAACCTATTTAACAACCTTCCTATTAGTATTTTTGGTATTGTTAAATTGGGATAGGATTAGTAAGTTAGAGGAAAAAGTATGAATTGTCCTCGATGTAATAATACTCAAAGCTGTAAAGATGGAATTGTTAGAGGTAGACAGCGCTACCAGTGTAAAAGTTGCCGTTTCCCTTACACAGTTAGTCACAAATCAGATGTTAAACCTGTATCTACTAAGCGAAAAGCGTTGCAATTATACTTAGAAGGATTAGGATTTCGAGCTATAGGCCGTATACTCAACATAAGCTATGGAACAGTCTATCAATGGGTAAAAGCATGTGGAGATCAAGTAAGTTTACCAGAAAGACAAGATCAAGTAGATATAGTCGAGATGGATGAAATACACACATATGTGGGTTCAAAAAAGTCTACTGCTGGATATGGATAGCTGTTGATAGATTGAGCAAGCGTTTTATATCATATGTGTGTGGAGATCGCTCGACACAAACCGGATTGAAGTTATGGGAGCGCGTCAAGGATATAGGCAAGCTGTATTGTAGTGATTATTGGAAAAGCTACCAGCAGTTTATTCCAAAAGATAAACACCGACAAAGCAAATCAGAAACTTATACAGTGGAAGGATATAATAGCTTAATGAGGCACTATTTAGCAAGATTTAAGCGTAAAGGAAAATGCTATAGCAAACAGGTGCACATGATAGAAAAATCGCTCAACCTGCTAATGGCCAAGCTAAATAATCAGCTGCCTATCTTAATTTAACAATACCGTATTTTTAATGTAATACTAGTGAGTTCTAGTCGGCTATATAGCTATGTTGTACAGAACTTAGTATAGATTCTTGGACATGCTTTACAGTGCTATTATATCATTCATATTATATTTAAGATATAACTATTTAAATAAATTATTTGACTTAAACTACCTTTAAGCTTTGAAAATTAAGTTATGTGAAATAATTTGCATCTTTAGGCAAGGCCGCTAGGCACATAATTATGGAAAAATTCAAGACATTATATACTGACTTAGAAGAAGACATTTTGACCATTACCCTTAATAAACCAGAAAAATCGAATGTATTAACCACGCAAACCATTCATGATCTGCGGTCGGTTATCCAGAAAGTATATGATGATAATACCATTAGAAGTGTTATCATAACCGGAGCAGGAGAAGAGGCCTTTAGTATAGGTGAAGATTTAAATGAGCTCCAAGAATTAAGCGAACTAAATGGTAGAAAGTTTGCTGAAAATGGCCAAGAAACATTTGCATTAATTGAAAATTGCCACAAACCTATACTAGCAGCCATCAATGGCCATGCATTAGGTAGTGGACTTGAATTAGCATTAGCTTGTCACCTAAGAATAGCTTCTGAAGAAGCTGAATTTGGTTTTCCAGAAGTAACTAGAGGTATCATTCCAGGGTTTGGAGGCACTCAACGGCTTACTTATCTACTTGGCAAAACAACAGCATTAGAGCTATTGATAACAGGAGACACTTTTTCTGCATCAGAAGCCAAAGAAATGGGATTGGTCAATCATGTCGTGAGTTATAAAGAAGCAGTTATCAAGAAGAGTAGAGAAATATTACATAAAGTCATGGCTAACGCACCATTAGCAATAGGTGCTTTGATCAATTGTATTAATGCTGCTTACCATCCTGAAGAAGATGGTTATCAAACTGAAGCCAACGCATTTGCAAACTGTTGTAAGTCAGAGGATCTTACAGAAGGCATTAGTGCTTTCTTACAAAAAAGAACACCTAATTTCAAAGGCGAATAGAATTATTGTACAACCATTTATTACTATCTTAATATGCATGTTGCGTTTGCTTGTATGGCAGCTAAGGGGCATGAAGTGTATAGCAACGAAAGTGTACGCTAAGAAATAAAATCTGTTATGTAGAAAATTTAGTTATTTAAACCGGTCTTTCAAGCTATTTTCTAGTAATCTGCATTTATAACATAACTTAGAATATAAAATAGGCTTAAGAATTCAAAATTATTGGTAATGGTTTAAACTTTACTTTACTAATTGATTTATGGCCTGGTTAACAACCATCTTTCTTTTTCTTACATTACATATATAATATACACTTGGCAGCATGCTTGGTTGCTAAGAAGAAATTATTTTCTTATAGAAGGCATAGCAAATATTAATAGTTGAATTTACATTCAATAAACTATGCTATCATTTCATTCTACTTAATGTTGTATATTTCAATTCTAATCGTTAGTTAGCAATATGTTATAGTACATCTGATATTTTTTAACAGATACTTTTTGTAAATAATACTACTTAATAAATTGTAGCCTTGTAGCTATGAATTATTTTAATACAGACGCTTTTATCGTATATACTTTTTTAGTAGCAACACTACTGATAGGGTGTTTTGCAGGTAGGAATATTAAGGACATCAAAGATTATACACTTGCAAATAGGAGCTATGGGACTGGCATATTAACGATTACTATGTTAGCTACCTATATCACAGGATCCCAAGTTATAGGCTATGTAGGATACGTTTTTGAACGTAGTATATTACCATTTATTGCAACATTTTTCTGTGGTGTTGTTGTATGTTTTTTATTTATTGCCCGTTATATAACGCCTCGTATACGTTATTTTGAAGGGTGTTTAACACTAGCTGAAGTAATGGGAAAGCTATATGGTAACAAGGTACGTGTATGGGTTGGGATATTGGGGGTTTGTTATTGTTTGATTATGGTTACTTTACAAATCATTTGGATGAGTTATATTGGAGAGCTTATCAATATACCCAAGCAACTAAGTATTTTATCGGGAGCTTCATTTCTGTTACTTTACTCTGCTAGAGGAGGAATAAGGTCTGTAGCTATTACAGATGTAATTCAATTTATAGCTATAAGTATAATAATAGCTATAACGATCAATATTTTAATTGACCAGCTAAATATAAAAAATGTAAATATAAGTGAGGTATTCCTTCACATTCCAGAAAACAATTTAAAGTTCTGGCAACATCCAGGTTTAAAAGACTATTTTATTTCTTGTTTACAAGGCCTTTTCCCCGCTTTTCCTTTAAGTTTTCCATTTATGCAGCGTATGCTTATGGCAAAGAATAAGCGTCAGCTAGCAAACAGTCAATACTTAAGTATATTTTATCTAGGATTATTTTATATGTTACTTACCTGGATTAGACTAATGGCTATATGTTTAAAAAACCTGGGAGATGCTAATATGGCACAACAAAGCAGCAAAGCATTTATATATTTAATCAAAAGCTATTTCCCAGTGGGGCTTAAGGGTATAGTGATTATAGGCTTACTAGCTGCTGTTATGTCTACGGCAGACTCATTCTTGCAAAGCGCGGGAGTTCTTATGGGATATGATGTTATCCAATTGTTGTATAAGAAAAACCAACAGATCAATATTTTAAAAATAAGCCAGTATGCGACATTCTTTCTTGGCATTGTAGCATTATTTATTGCGATAAGCCAACAAGTGTTACCGCGTGTACAATATGGCAATATACATTGGGGTAAAGGAATAAATATAGTAAGAGATTTTGTTGGAGTTGTCTTTACTATTCCACTTATAGCTGGAATTATGGGCCTTAAAACAGACTCTAATTCTTTTTTTATCTCTATGCTTGCTACATTTGTTACTTTTCTTATAGGTAAGTTGTTTTTGCCTGACTTGTGGTTTATGCCTGTGGTTATCGGAGTCAATGCAGCCACATTCTTTGGGGCTCATTATATTCAGAATAAAAGATTTGTAACTGTAAAGCGAGACACTATTACTTTAGCTTAAAACAATTTTAGATATTCTCCATACATAAAATACGCTATACCTGGCTTAACCTAGCTTTTTTTTATTTTTATTTTTATTTTTACAAATATTACACTAGGAACTGATCAATATACATTTAGAAGTTAATGCCGTGGAACAAATCTATTAATTTAGGTAGTATGGCTGGGTAACGAAAGTTATCTTGGTTCAACTCATTGAGAGGTAAAAATCTAGCCTCCAAGATTTCTTGTTCTTGATGATCGTTTATTTTTCTCAAAGGTGTATTTAAAGGTAGTGTCTTATTAAAAGGAACGGCTTCATATATATATAAATTCCCCTCCTCAGGATCTTCTATAAAATATAAAAGGCGTACTATTTGTACTTTTACACCTGCTTCTTCCCACGTTTCACGTTTAGCTGTGTCTGACGCACTTTCCCCGGGCAAAGGCTTACCTGCAGGAATATCCCATTTCCCTATTTCTCGCAGTTTAACTACTAAAATATGGTTTCTATTTTTTACAATACAACCTGCATTACCATGAAGGTAATCGCCAGTTGCTTGATTTAATAGAGCCGCTGCGAAACAGAAAATTGATAAAACTATTGGATTTTTGAGAGATAAATTTACTATCTACAAAAAATCAACCTGCCTTTTTTATACTTTAAATGCCTATTTTTATTTTTTGTGTTCTCTAAATTGTGAAAAATACTCCTCTGTTTTTTTATAACAGTTGTTTCGCAGCAGGTCTAATGTTGTTGCTTTTTTATTCAAGAAGATATTTTGTATTGTCTTTTAAATTTTTAGAAAAAAAATAGCGTTTAAGGAACAAACTTTATCTCAAGAAGGATTTTAAAAGTTAACAAAATTTTCGCTAAAAGTAGTCTAATGTAGCGGGGATACACCCTAGATGTGCCTCATTAATATCTGCTTTATACTTTAATAGAATCCTTGCAGCTTGTTCCTATCCTTTCTAATAGCTGAATAGAATCGCTTCAAAACATTTAGTTATTAGATTGATTAAACTTTTAATTCTTAAACCTGTTATTCTACAAAAGCTAATCTGCCTTTTTTATGCTTTAAATACATATTTTACTTCTTAAGTCTTTCTCAATTGTATAAAATGTGTCTCCATTTTTTGCCAGTTGTCGTTTCGCAGAATATCTAATAATTTTTTTAAAATAGCCGCTGGGTTCCCTTATATTAACGCCCTGTATTATAGTTACCGTTGCTTATTTATAAAAGGCAACCTAGCAGCATATATGATCATATAAGCAGCCTTAGTTTGTTAAAACAGGACTACTTTTCCACTCCATTTCCTTTTCGTCAAAAGTAAATATTTTAGGTTCAGGCGTATTTATATCGTAGTTCGCATCGACCATGTAATAATTGGCACCTATGTTATACCACCAGCTTCCAAAACGAGGTCTATAAGGTAAATAGTTGATATAACTAATTGTAAAATACTTTTGTTGAATAAATGTAGGTATTGCCTCTATCAGTTGTTCAAAGCTTACAATAGGGGTCTTGTCAAATGCTAGGAGTTTTAGTATAACCTGTTTCCCATAGTCAGTCAAAATATAAGGGAATACATTATCAAACGTATTACTACCTTGTATAAGCGAAAAAGTTAATGTATTAGCTGGTATGCCCGTTTTCTCACTAAAAGGGTCGTCTACCTTAAAAAAGAGTGTTCCACCGAAGCTAACCATCTGTTTCACCTTATGATCTTCTAAATTATAAAGAGACAAGGTTATTTCTTGAAATTCACCGCTTCTGTAAATTCCTAAGACAACCGTATCTGAATTAGAGTTATTCATGATGAGATCTAATTCAGATAATCTAGGGCCTATTAACTGTTTATTCACAGTCCAGATAACATCCCCTGACATCAACTTACCATCAGCCGGAGAGCCAACTAATGTCCTACTAACCTGTATAGCATTTCCTAGAGCTTCAGGAAATTTCTTATTATAAGCTTGTAGCTCATTGGCAGGAAACTTTCTATACTTTACTGCTTCATTCAAAGAATAGGTTTCCGTAAATACGCCCATATGTTTCCTAGTAGGGATTTTGCCTTTTTCTATAAAATCGATAGCATATCTTATATAAGCAGGATGTAATCCAATACCAAAAGTATCGCTACCACCATAGTTAAGTGCTATAGCTTCACCTTGTTGGTTGATAACAGGTGAGCCGCTAGACCCCCCTTTTGTATTTAAGCTAAGCCGGATAGAATGTTGTGGCATAGCACCCTGTATTTCATATAGTCCTGTTATTGTACCTGTATGGATAGAAAAGCTTTTCCCTTCATTATTACCTATTATAAAAACTGGCTGATCCATCACCGGGTTCTTTGCAGTAATCTTAATTTCTGTAACATCAGCCGGTATCAATGTAGGGTCTATTTGCATGAATGCATAATCTAGCCAAGGATCATAGTACAGAAGTTTGGCATCAGCACGGCTACCATTATGAAAAAACAAGTGATAGGTACCTATTATTGCACCACCTGCAATATGTGCATTAGTAAGTATATACCCCTTAGCCTTGTTAATAATAAAGCCAGTCCCACTCCAAGAATTAGAAAAAGCCTCGTAAGCTTTTAAAGAAGCTTGCCCATGAATAGTTACAACAGATTTTTTTGCTTTTTCAATAATCTTTGTATCAAATTGTTCTTTAGCAAGCACAACTGGGCTGTTTATCCCTATTAGCAACAATGTGTTTAATAGGATCATTTTTATACTTGTTTTCATAGTTTATTATTTATAAAAAAGCGAAACTTCTTAAACTAAAATTTATATGATATTACGCAACAAATATAGAAATACCCGTCTTCAAAGCAAGTGCTTGTATCAACAGATGTACGCAATTTTTAAATATATTTCAATAGAACGGATGTTTTTATTAAGAATACACGACCGCACAAAGGGCATAGGTAAGTTATAAAAAAGTAAGTTGTTTTGTTTAATGTAGCTTTGTCGTAAAAAATTAGAAATATAGATTGGCCAATTCGTATTTACCATATTATCTTCAAGACTTTAGTAACCAACCAAACGCTCATATTTCACACATGAAAATTAGCCAACAAGAAATATTAAATGATTATAGAATTGCATGCCAAAGTAGAGAAGCCAGCATACTAGCACGTAAAGAAGTTTTTATGGGTAAAGCTAAGTTTGGCATCTTTGGTGATGGTAAAGAAGTAGCACAATTAGCCATGGCCAAAGTATTTCAAGCAGGCGATATTCGTTCTGGCTACTATAGAGATCAAACTTTTATGTTGGCTATAGGAGAGCTCACCATCCAACAGTATTTTGCACAGCTCTATGCACATGCTTCTATAACAGCTGACCCTGCTTCTGGCGGCAGAATGATGAATAGCCACTTTGGTAATCGTATGCTCGATGAAAACGGGAACTGGAAAAAGCTAGTCTCATTAAAAAACAGTGCAGGAGATTTATCGCCCACTGGTGCACAAATGCCCCGTTTAGTAGGGTTAGCGTATGCATCCAAACTATATAGAAATAATCCTTTGTTGGCTAACCTTACAGATTTCTCGAATAACGGTAATGAGATTGCTTTTGGCACTATTGGCAACGCATCTACTTCGGAAGGTATGTTTTTTGAGGCAATCAATGCTGCAGGAGTTCTGCAGATACCCATGCTTGTTTCTGTATGGGATGACGATTACGGTATATCTGTACCTCAAAATTATCATACTACTAAACATAGTATTTCGCAAGCACTAGCAGGCTTCCAGCGAACAGAGCAAGAGACAGGTTTAGAAATCTTTACTGTAAAAGGTTGGGATTACCAAGCAGTATGTGAGACCTATCAACGAGCGGCTGACTTATGCCGTACACAACATGTACCTGTAATAATTCATGTTCAAGAGATGACACAGCCACAAGGCCACTCTACGTCAGGGTCACATGAGCGTTATAAATCAGCAGAAAGGCTAATGTGGGAAGCAGAGTATGATTGTAATAAAAAGATGAGAGAGTGGTTGTTAGTTAATAACTTAGCAACAGCTTCTCAGCTAGATACTATAGAAAAAGAAGCCAAAGAAACAGTAAAAAGCCAGAAAGATGCTGCTTGGCAGTCTTTTACAAAAGACATGCAAAAAGAGCAACAAGAAGCCATTCAGCTTTTACAAGAACTTGCATTAACAAATTCAGATAGCCAAGAGATCACAAAGATTGTAGAAGAGCTTAATGTAGCTATTAACCCTACCCGATTACATGCCACACGTGCTGTAAAACAAGCACTTTACCATTTAAGACAAACACCTTATATCATAAAAAAACATTTGATTAGCTGGTTACAAGAGAATCAAAAGAGAAATGAACAGCGCTTTAATTCACATCTATATAGTACAGCCTTAAATGCAGCTTTAAATATTGATGTAGTAAAGCCTGATATCGATACAAACAGCCCCTGGATGGATGGCCGCGAAGTATTGCTGGCTTGCTTTGATGCAGCATTAGCAAGAGAGCCACGCTTATTTATTATAGGCGAAGATGTAGGGCGAATAGGCGATGTAAACCAAGGACTGGCTGGCATGCAACAAAAGTATGGAGAAATTCGAGTAACTGATACGGGTATTAGAGAGTGTACTATTCTAGGACAAGGTATTGGCGCTGCCATGCGCGGTTTAAGGCCTATTGTAGAAATACAGTACCTAGATTACTTGCTATATGCTCTTCAAACAATGAGCGACGACCTAGCTACCCTACGCTACCGAACTTGTAATGGACAAAAAGCTCCTTTGATTATCCGTACACGTGGGCACAGGCTAGAAGGAATCTGGCATTCAGGATCTTATATTGCTGGCATTATTCATAACGTACGGGGTATTTATGTATTAGTACCTAGAAATATGACTCAGGCAGCCGGGTTTTACAATACTTTACTCCAGGCCGATGATCCTGCTTTGGTTATTGAATGCTTAAATGGATACCGTATCAAGGAACAACTGCCTAATAATATTAGAGAATTTACAATCCCTTTAGGTATCCCTGAAATACTTAGAAAAGGCGAAGATGTCACCATAGTTACTTATGGAGCTATGTGCCGCATTGTCATGGAAGCAGCCGCTAGGCTAGAAAAGCTAGGAATCGACTGTGAGGTAATAGATGTGCAAACACTACTACCTTTTGATATCCAACATAGTATTGTCGAGTCTCTGAAGAAAACCAACCGTATTGTATTTGCTGATGAAGATGTACCTGGTGGTACTACGGCTTATATGCTACAACAAGTGATAGAAAAACAAGAAGGTTTTAAATATTTAGACACGGCACCTATTACCATTACTAGCCAGGAACACAGACCTGCTTATGGCGATGATGGTAATTATTTTTCTAAGCCCAATGTAGAAACAGTAGTTGATACTATATATAGTATGATGTCTACTTGTGCACCGGCAAAATATCCTATTTTGATATAAATAGTAAGCTCAATAAGGAGGCACTTAATGTGACTTGGAGTCAACAATGGTAGTTCGGCTAATTACTTAGTAATACCCCTCCAATCACAAACAACCATTGTATGCTCTGTATCATTTAAATTTTTAGGAACTCCTTAATAAAAGATGAGAATTACTTTGCTGTGCTTATAAATAGCATTAGTGTGCTTCTTCCCAATTTTTCCCAAGGCCTATTTGTACCTCTACAGGTACTCCTGCTAAAGGAAGTGAATTTTTCATGAAGTAAGCTACATGCTCTCGCATGATTTCTATCTCATGCTGGGGCACATCAAATACAAGTTCATCGTGTACTTGTAAAATTAATTTAGATTGAAGTTTTTCTTTTTGTAGCCATTCATAAATATGTACCATAGCTAGTTTTATCATTTCAGCAGCAGTACCTTGTATAGGCGTGTTGATGGCATTCCGCTCATCAAATCCACGTAAGGTTGAATTCCTAGAGTTGATATCCCTTAGATATCGTTTTCGTCCCATTAAGGTAGTTACATAGCCTTGCTCTCTAGCTTGGCCAATAACCCTATCCATATAGGCTTTTATAGCATGAAATTCTTGAAAATAAGCTTGAATGGTGGCTATGGCTTCCGACCGCGAAATACCAAGCCGTTGTGCAAGTCCAAAACCAGAAATACCATATATAATGCCAAAGTTGGCTGTCTTAGCTTGGCGTCTCATGGATTCATCTACCTGTTCAAGCGGTACTTTAAAAAGCTTACTCGCTGTAGCCGTATGAATATCCTTTCCTGCTTTAAATGCCTCTATCATATGTTCATCTTGTGAGAAAGAAGCCATAATACGTAATTCTATTTGTGAATAATCAGCAGAAAGCAACACATGATCTGGCTTACTGGGAACAAAAGCTTTACGGATAGCCCTACCCTTTTCTGTACGAATAGGAATATTTTGTAAGTTCGGGTTGGTAGAACTAAGCCGACCCGTGGTTACTACGGTTTGGTTATAAGAAGTATGCACTTTCCCATCAAAGGGAGAAATTAGATCAATTAAAGCATCTACATATGTGGATTTTAATTTTTGTAGTTCCCTGTAATCTAATATGTTAGCTGCAATGGGATGGTCCTTTGTTAAATCGGCTAGCACCAGCTCGCCAGTAGCATATTGCCCTGATTTTGTCTTTTTATTATTTCCAGCAATTTTCAGCTTATCAAATAATATTTCACCAAGCTGCTTAGGAGAACTGATGTTAAACGCATGCCCTGCTAACCTATGAATCTCTTTTTCTAAAGCTGCAAGCTCTGTACCCAACGTAACAGAAATTTCCCGTAGCACTTGAGTGTCTATTTGCACTCCCTGGTACTCCATGGCAGTAAGCACCTGTACCAACGGAATTTCTATTTCATAAAATAGCTTTGATAAATTTTCTTGTTTAATATTTAGTTCTAAAAGCCTTTTAAGCTGTAGGGTAATATCTGCATCTTCGCAAGCATACTCTTTAACCAATTCCACATCCACCATCCGCATGCTTTTCTGCGTAGACTTTCTAGAACCAATTAAAGCCTCTATAGGAATAGGTGCATAATTAAGATAGCTTTCGGCAATAGCATTCATGTTATGAGGTTTATCAGGTGCTACCAGGTAATGCGCTACCATGGTATCAAAAATAGGAGGCGCTACTTCTATGCCATAAGTGCGTAGAATAAGGTTATCGTATTTTAAATTCTGGCCTACTTTACACTGGGTAGTACTTTCAAGTAATGGGCGGAACTCTTCAATAATTGCTTGCGCAGCCTTCCTTTCTGCTGGAATAGGTACATAGTACGCCTCACCAGGGTAGTAAGCAAATGAAATCCCGACAAGCTGCGCTTGGTAGGGATCTAGGCTAGTAGTTTCTGTATCAAAGCAGAAAGTATCCTGAAGTTTTAGATAATTAATCAAATTTTGCCGTAAAGACGGTGTATCTATAAGATAATATTGATGCTTTGTAGTATAAATATTACGAAATGGAGCAGGATCAAGATATACAGAAGCCGTTTCTGCGGTTGGCTGGTCAGTAGGTGTGAAATCAAATAAGTTGGCTTGAGTGCCGGGAGTCCTTTTTGTGTTATAGTTGTCTTCTCCTAATAAACGTCTTGTTAGCGAATTAAATTCTAACTCTTGAAAAATTTCCTTAAGCGCTACAGGATCAGGACCTTGGTACCGACTCTCTTCAGCATCAAACTGTATAGGCACTTCTGTATGTATCGTAGCCAATTCTTTAGATAAAATGCCCTGCTGTGCATATTTTACTACATTCTCTTGCAGCTTCCCAGTTAACTGATCAGCGTTGGCTAATAAGTTTTCTAAAGTCCCAAACTGCTGTATTAGTTTCTGTGCTGTTTTTATTCCAATACTGGGTATACCCGGAATATTATCCACAGCATCGCCCTGGAGTGCAAGCAGATCCCTTATTTGATCTACGTTCGATATACCCCATTTTTCTAATACCGCCTGCCTATCTAGAATGGCTACGCCATTGCCCATAAAAGCTGGCTTATATATATAAATATGATCATCTACCAATTGTGCAAAATCTTTATCAGGCGTCATCATGTACACTTCGAACCCTTGTACGGCAGCCTGCCGAGCCAACGTTCCAATAATATCATCCGCCTCATAGCCTTCGAGCAATAGTACAGGTATACGAAAGGCTTTTAAGATTTTTTTTACATAGGGAATAGCAACCGTAATATCTTCGGGCTGGGAAGGCCTGTGTTCTTTATAAGCTGGGAAAGCCGTATGTCTATGCGTAGGTGCTCCAGTATCAAAGGCTACAATGATGTGGCTTGGCTTCTCTTTAGTAATGACCTCTACTAAAGTGTTGGTAAAACCCAAAGTAGCACTGGTATTAAGGCCTTTTGAAGTAATTCTAGGATTCTTAATAAAAGCGAAATGAGCCCGGTAAATAAGGGCCAACGCATCTAAGAGGAATAATTTAGGTTTATTAGTAGTAGCCATAGCTAAGGGTTAAATACGGGACTTTTGAATATTTGCTGTTGTTTTAAAGCTCTAGGTATATAACTATATTCGGCCGTTTCTGGAAATACTGCCAGCTTTTTATCCAGGCCCTTTTGTATCGCTATAGCTCCCAAGCGTCCCACCAAACTATATGTATTAGTAACAGGCATTAGGGCTAGTGGATCTTCATAAGCTTCCTCAATAGAAATAATTTTCCACCCTTGTTTACGGATATGTTCTATAAGGTCCCCTATAAAAAGCGCTGCTAAATCATTTTCGTGTAGTAAAAGTACATGCTTTACCTTTCTATTTAATACTTTGTGCGATAGCTTATCAACACTTATGATACAATCCCATAGGATACTAACGTATAAGTTTTTAAGCTTCTCGTGATCAATTATTTTGCCTGCTTTAACTGCATCAACCAGCAACTTACTCATATAGTAGTCGTGATTATTAACGGTAATATAGCCTTCTCGATAACCCATAGATTGCAAATATTGTATAACTTCTTGGCGTTGAACTTCATCTTTACCCTCAGCTAAATAAGGAAACCTAAATAGTAATTTAAAGCTGGGCAATGGGCTTAAAATCTCGTGAGCCTTCTTGATATCTTCTATGAAGTCTTGGGCAGTAATATCATTAAGTTTATAATGACTATAAGAGTGGTTAGCTATAATATGGCCTGCCTCTGCATACATGTGCAATCGCTTTAATCCAGTGGGTGTATGCGCATATTTGCCTATAGCAAAAATACCTACCGCAGGGCAATTAGCATCTTGCAATGCTTGTATGATCCTTTCTGTTTTTTCAACACCATTAAAAATAGCTGTGCTAGGCATGGGGGCATCATCTAAACTAAAGGCTATTTCTCCTAGTGGTTCACTTATCCCTACTGCTTCCTGAGGTAGTAGCTTTTCTGTATCTTCTGTTAGCTGGTTAGCCATTACAGAATGAAAAAATCCTATAAAAATTATCAAGCATCCAAGGAAATATCTAGCAATAACTGTCGAGGTCAGGTAGTACATTGGTAGTTTAGTCTATTTTAATCTATAAATTTCTTTTATCTTTTTTAAAAAGAAACGTACATTATCTATTTATATGTCTGTTTACACCAGCTATTACTATTTAGTAATAGGGCTTACAATTATAAATTCTATTTAAATTATTATTAAGCCAAGATACTTGATTCCAGCATTCTTTTCAAAAGATATCTTAATATCTACCCTGGTATCAGCATAAAGGGAATATAGAGCAATAGTTAAGATGAAAATACAATAAATTTATCCAGAATATGTGGGTTATACTCCAATAACAATTGAAAAGACCTGACTATGGAGTGTAAGGAGAAACTTAATGAGAAATAGATAAAAACTACTGGCGTCTGACAATATAAAGCGCTTAAAAAAGCGGTCTGGACGGGACTCGAACCCGCGACCTCCTGCGTGACAGGCAGGCATTCTAACCAACTGAACTACCAGACCGTTTGTATTATAGCAATCTTTTTAACTTACTGAATTGATTAACTCATGCGTAAGATTTTTCAAAGATATTACAAAAGTTTGATATTTTGATAGATACAACAAAAGAATTAGGTTATACTTAAAATCAATCTTAGTTTTGCAAAGACCTTTTCAGTTATTATACCAACTTTAGTCTTAGTAGTGTAAGAAGAATTTAACCAATCGCTTGGGAAAATCTTATCAATTACTATGTATAATGGCTTAGACATCTAGAAATTTTAAAAAATATTTAAAGAAAAAAGTATGCTTTTAGAATTTGAAAAACCCATTGCACTTCTGGAGGAAAAATTAGCGGCTATGAAAGCAAAAGCTGCTCAGAGAAAAGCAAGCAAGCTTTTACAACCCATCCAAAAACTAGAGGAACAAATAAAGACACTACAAGCAGAAACCTTTAAAAATTTAACACCCTGGCAACGTGTACAGCTCTCTAGACATGCCGACAGACCCTATACATTAGATTATATTACCCATATGACTAATGATTTTATATCCTTACATGGCGACCGTACTGGCAAAGATGACCCTGCTATTGTAGGTGGTTTTGCTAGATTGGACAATCAAACCATTATGCTAATAGGGCATCAAAAAGGTAGAACTACTAAAGAACGACAAGCTAGAAACTTTGGCATGGCTAATCCAGAAGGGTATAGAAAAGCCTTACGCTTAATGAAGCTCGCTGAAAAATTTAATAAGCCTATTGTAACTCTAATAGATACGCCGGGTGCTTATCCAGGCTTAGAAGCGGAAGAGCATGGACAAGCAGAAGCGATTGCAAAGAACATACAAAGTATGTTTGATATCCGCGTGCCAATCATATGCATTATTATTGGAGAGGGAGCTTCGGGTGGTGCGCTGGGTATAGCTGTAGGAGACAGGATATTGATGTTAGAAAATACATGGTACTCTGTTATTTCCCCTGAATCGTGTGCTTCCATACTTTGGAAAAGCTGGGATTATAAGGAACAAGCAGCCGAAGTGTTAAAACTAACAGCAGCTGATATGCAAAAACTCAATCTTATTGACGGGATTATTGCAGAACCTCTGGGTGGCGCCCATAGAAATCCTCAAGAAATAGCCTTAACTGTAAAAACAGAAATACTTAAACAGCTTGAAACTCTTAATAAGGTAAAATCTGATAAAAGGATGGAAGAGCGCATAGAAAAGTTTTGTAAAATGGGTATGGTAAAGGAATAGTAATAAGTAAAAATCTATGCTATTAATAATAGATTTCTTCTGAAACCTTATAAAATCTAGGTATAGATGTGTTTAAATGTGGACAAATGATAGGTTTTGGAGGAAGCTTAATGTAAACATCCTTTTTTTAATCTACATAATAGCTATAAAATTCCGGCACCAAACAAGTAAAAAACTTTCAAAACTAGGGGTTGTAAGCGTAAACCTCAGATTCTCCGGAGGTAGTTGTAAGGTAGCAACCCCTTTAGCAAGAAAGCGTTATCACTATGACCCATCAAATGAAGTATCTATAAATGCTAAAGGGTAGGTTTTATTCATTACCTTTCCTATGATATTCCTATTTTCCTATAATAATGAAAATTATACTACATTACCTTATAGCTTTTTTCATGATATTTATGTTAGGATGTCGTACTCCTAATCCTATACCCACAAATCTACCAGACTTAGTAGAGGAGGAAGTAGCGTTAGCATTTGAGAAGCACTCCTTTGTATCCTTCCAAGAGTTGCATGCTGATACACCTTATAGTATATGGGAACAATTTTTTACCCAGCGAGGTGGTCGTTCCTTTTGGCAAACTCTACAACAAAGGGAAGATAGCTTAAATTTTGATTTTGCAAGTCTTATTGTTCCTTCACTCCTTATTAATCCATCAGGATGGATAACTGAACAAGAAAAAAATGAAGTGGCAGCAGGAATTATACACTACTTAGTTTGTTATCAAGTTTCTGTAAAAAATATGACACTGAATCCGAAAATTACGCGTATTGAAGTTGACAGAAGCAACCAACTTAGTTTTATACCAGCTGAGATAGTTAATATTGTTAGCTTAACCTCTCTGGATCTCTCCCATAATTGTATTAGAGAACTACCTGATGGAATGTGTAATTTAACAGGACTTAACCTATCTTGGAATCAGCTTAGAGGCCTACCAACTAGAATAGACAATCTTGACAAATTAACCTTTCTAGACTTATCGCATAACCGTATTACAGAGCTGCCAGCTGAAATAGGAAACCTTGCTAGCCTAAAGATGCTGAACCTAGGATATAACCAGCTTGTAGAACTACCCGCTGATATAAGTAATTTTACTAACTTAACCTCTCTGGATCTCTCCCACAATCGTATTATAAAGCTATCTGATGAAATATTCAATTTTATTAGCCTAACTTGTCTGGATATCTCTCATAATGGTATTAGAGAGCTATCTAATGAAATATTCTATCTTACTAGCCTAAGGGTGCTGAATTTAGAATATAACCAGCTTGTAGGACTACCAGCTGAAATATTTAGTTCTACTAACCTAAGCTATCTGAATCTATGCGAAAATAAACTTAGAACACTACCTGCTTCTATAAATAGCAAATTTACTAAACTACTAGAGGATCAAGTACAAGATGAATTAGAACAACGTATAGAAGAGGAGTCTGCGGAAGACCTATTAGAAGAATATGAGGAGGTGCTAGAAGATGAAGTCCGAGAGGATATTGCTAATGGCAAACTAGGCAACAACTCATGGTTAGCTTCTAGCGAGTTACTACCAATTAATAAGGGAATCCTAAAGCATGCGTTAAGAAGACATGCTCGTCAAACATTTCCTCATAGTTTAACTACCCTGTGTATGAATTATATAGAAAACACTCCAAAATCGAGAAAAGTATTTACCAGAAGAAGTCTGTCAAGCGGCGCGAGAAAATAGACTTGGAAAAGCCTATAATTGGGAAGAAGGGAATAATATATTCTTTCTTGAAACAATAGGGAATATAGAAATTCCATTTCATCTAGATTATTTTATAGCTACTTACCAATCCATAAAAAATATACTTCGAGCTTTGAAAGGCAGACAACTTTATCAAATCCCCTAGTTGGGAAAGGTACGCTTTAGAATTCATGAACCGCAAACACAGGTTAATGTTATATTAAAAAAAGAAAAATCTAAAAATCTTGCCGTAAAAATCTGAGGTTTACGCTTACAGCCCCAAGTATAAACTTCCTTTCGCTTATGCTTGCATATAAAATATTTCTGACTTACTATAACATTTCCTTAGGTTTAAATTTAGATAACTATGAAATATACATATTCTTTAATACAGCCATCCATAATTCGCTTTTTATTGATAAGTGCTGTTTTACAGAGTTGCGGCACCCCTCCTAATTCACCGCCTCCTGCTAAAGAAGAACCCATAACTCACCTCCCCATTCCCATCGAAGGGCTAGCAGATAAACAGTTATCCCCTAAAGAAAGTCCTATAAGTACTATACCCCAGCTACAAGCAACAGAAATCGAGGAAGGAGGGGCGATCCAAGACATGCAAGCGTTGTCGGATTTGGCAGTAGCCCAAGGATCCGGACAAGACAAAGCTTGTAAAACAGTAAAAGCCTATTACCACAAGGTAGAAGCGGGAGTACAAGAGATTGCTCTTTCCACTTATGCAATGGCCCGATTATATGAGCGAGGTAAGGACACAGAAGAAGATTTAGGATTAGCCTTAGCGCTTTACACTAAAGCTAGCAAATTAGGACATCCAAAAGCAGCCTACCATGCAGGACGACTTCACTTGTTTGGCAGAACAGCAAGAAGTGATATAAGAGAAGCATACGGATTTCTAGAAAAAGCAGGCCAAGTAGGAATCTATAAAGCATGTTTATTATTGGGCAGAGTACATGAATATGGTTGGGGTACTGTGCCCAATGCAACAGAAGCATTAGCGTGGTATGCACAAGCATCATTATCCTTAAATAGGGATAGCTATTCACGTGGTAGTGCGTTGTACCATTTAGGATGGTTGTATAAGCTAGGTAAAGGGGTTGAAAGTAATGAAGCAGCAGCATTATCTTTTTTTGAGCAGGCTCTGATAATAGGGCAGGGTAACCCTATTAATCAAACACCTGACCAAACAAGTAGAATGTACAGTCAACGGATAGAAAATAGGGTAAAAAAGCAAACTCAAGAACAGCTCATACGAATCCTTACAGAAATATCCCATAATGGAGAAGCTATTATAAAAGAATTGGAAAATGTAAATGCTCATTTGGAGCTTGATGACAAGGCTGATTTAGCACTGTTAGTACATCACCCACTTTTTAAAACAAATTGCAAAAGCGTTCGTTTATTAAACCAGATGGGAAATGTTGGATTAATAGTTGAATTTGTTAAACATTTAAAAGGGACCAATGTCGATGCGATTAATTTGAGAGAAACTGAAATGTGTGACGCAGAAGTAGTAGAATTTTCCAAGTATTTACAAAGGACCAATGTGCGTACCCTTAATTTGGGAGAGAATAAAATAACAAGTACAGGAGCTATAGAGATCGCCAAGCATTTACAAAGAACACAGGTGCATACGCTTGATTTAGGTTGGAATAAAATAGGTGATCAAGGTTTGGTGGAGGTTGCTGAAAACTTGCAAGGAACAAATGTACATACAATTTCTTTAGCTAAGAATGATATAGGAGACGAAGTTACAATCAACTTTGCTAGCCATTTACAGGGAACACAGGTGCATACGGTTGATTTAAGCGAGAATCTAATAACGCCTGATGTCCAAAGGTTACTCGTGGAACAATATCCGCATATTAAGTGGTTTTTTTAGCCTGTTGTTTAGTTTATGAAAATCTTCATTTATTTAGCTACTATGGACATAGAACTGGGAATAGAAAAGGATGATTTTGTTTTTCCAATCTTAAATAAGAATGAGCATACGACTCCGCAGCAAATTTCGAATGGGATTAACCGAATACTCAGACAAAAGTGAATGTCTTACTGAAAGAATTAGCCGAAGCGGCCAAGGTGGTTATGGAGGCTATAGTGGAGAAGTGTTTGCCAATCAAGCAAAAGAGGTGCTGCAGGGAGCGCAGGTAAAAGTAGTCAAAAGAAACGAATTGCATCAATTTAAGGCAATACCTAAGCGATGGATAGTCGAACGAAGTTTTGGCTGCTTGGAAAAATGTCGGCGGTTATGGAAGAACTGTGAAAGAAGATTGGCTACAAGCTTACAAATGGTAGTTCTTGCTTTCCTAAGGATATGCCTACAAAGATCTTGAACAGGCTCTGTAGCTCCTTCTTGCTTTTGCTCACTCTCCTCCTCTTCTGGTTTTTCTCGTTCCTTTCCCCTTCTTATTTCTTCTCGCTTGGTTTCTTCTGTGATAAGTGCTTCCCCCTTCCGTTTTGATACTGCTTTTTGGTGTTCTCTCTATTATAAGAAATTGACAGTTATATCTACACTTCTATAAAATCAATCTCCTTCATTTTACTTTTTTTAAATAAAAAAATATACCCTCAATGTTAAAAATTAGTTCACCCTTATAAAGAATCAGCTCACTAATATAAAAACTTAACATGTCTTTGGGTTCATGCTCAAAAAAATCAGGAGGAAGAGAGCTAGGCTTAAAAGTACTTATTTCTAAAATTTTAATTGTATCTTGATATATACCAATAAATTCTTTTGGTATTCGGTAACCAGCATGAAAGTAAGAATCGGCTTTCTCTTTTCTAAACTTGTAAATAGGTTTATCTATTTTATTTTTATCTATAATTACATATTCTTTATTAAAAAGAAATTCTTTTCCTATCAACTGGGATGCTTCTTCATCTGTAAGGCCAACTATATGTCCTCCTTCATACTTATAAATTTGCCAACGACCGTATAAGACTTTATAAGGATCTCCACAAGAATTCAGTATAAAGGCAATTCCTAGTATTATTAGATATTTAGTTATATTCATACGATTATTTTATTATCAATCTTTTATTTTTTCCAAACATTTATTTTTCATATACCCCTTCTAAAAATAGCTTGGCTTCTGTTCCACGTCTATTGACTAATCCTTGGACATCAGTTAATACTCCGTTAATTTTGGCTTTTCTAAATCTTAGGAAAGCTTCTCGAATTTTTTCTGGTTCCATATCCCGACTATTAATTAATTTTAATAATCTGGATTCTTTTAATGCTTTACTACCTACATTAAAGGTAAAGCTAACCAAAGCATCAAATTGATGCTGTAGTAGAGGTACTTTTACTTGGCTCTTCACACCTCTTATGGCTTCATCAGCATCTTGATGCAAAAGCTCTAAAGCTTTTTTATGTGTTATTTCTTTACTAAAATCTTCCCTCGGTAGAACCACATGGCCATAACCAATCGTTTCTATCCCTGCAACATCCTTATATACTTTTAGGCTACATCCCTCATAGCTAGCAATAAAATTAAGCCCTGCCTGGCTTATATCCGTAGCTCCTTCTTGCTTTTGCTCACTTTCACCCTCTTCTGGCTTTTCTCGTTCCTTCCCCCTTCTTATTTCTTCTCGCTTGGTTTCTTTTGTGCTAGCACCCTCTTCTCGATCGCTAGAAGTCTCTTCTGCTGCTGGGAAATTAACGCTTATATCTAAAGTGCCTAAGAGTTTTTGCAAATCGCAGGTATTACTTTGATCATCTCCAAACATTTCTTCTAATTGTGCTATTGTTATACCTGGCTTATTGGTTATAGTTATTTTAGGCTTCCCAACTGGCTTCCCTACGCTCTTAGCTAATTCTTCCTGCTCTTGTTCTATCCTTTTTGAAATATGCTCTGCTGCTTGTCTAAAAGCTGCTTTATATTTGTCTAGTAGAATTTTTCTATGACTATAGTCTCTAATAATAGCTTCAAGCTGACTTTTGGCTTCTTTCAAGTTTTTTATACTAGGTCCCTTGTTTTGCTTGGTCGAAAACTCCTCCAAGCGTTTTATAGCTGCTTCTACATGGGGCTTTATCTCTCGGGCTGTTGCTATGATAATAGCTGGGTCTTCTTCTTCATCTTGTATCCTGTTAATGGTTTCCACCCTTGTATCCAACACTTGATTGATCTCATCTATTACTGCATTATATCTTACTTTATCTAAAGCATCTTCAACCTCCACAGAGAGGCTTTTTAGCTGACTAAGTGCTTGTTCAATTGAGCCTCTACTAATAGATTGATGTTTTTCATATAGCTTTATTTTAGCTATATAATCTTTAATTTGTCCTTGCAAGTATATACCATCTGCCAAATTATGTATTGCTGAATAACCAAGTTTTGCCTGTATTTCTTCTAGTAAACTATACCACTCCTTACGAATTTCTTGGTCGCTCTTAGCATTACTACTATTAGCAGATGTAGAGCTAGAGGCGTTAGTATGCGAGGGGTCTGATACATTAGGTGTACTTGTACTAGAGCTTGTAAAGGAAGGAGTAAAGGCAGGATGGTCATGCATCCAAAATAATCTATCCTTGGATGATTTTTCTTTTTGTTTTTTATCCTGGGTATCCTTACTTAATGGCCCTTTGATATCTCTACTTGGCAATGGTTGGGAGCTGCTTGTAGAGCTAGAAGAGGATATTGAAGAAGTGGTGCTTGCATTAAGATGAGCTTTAATAGCCTCTTTATGTACGGGCATTGTTTGATCATCCTTTTCTTTTCCTTTGCTTTTATCGTCGCGCTCTTTTGGAACATACTTGCCTGTAGCAGCTTCTGAATCTCGCATGCTTTTTTTAACCATCTCCATCATCTCACGTTCACTCTTATCTCCTATAGGATATAAAGTTTGTAATACATCGGATTCTAACTGTGATAAGTTAACATCCCCTCCTTCTTGCTGCAGCAGTTGCTCTAAGAGGCTGTCTAAAAAGCCAAAATGGAGTCATAAAAGCCGCTTAAGCATGATTCTAATCATAACAATTTTAATATGTGTTTCAGAAGACTTGGGATTATGCTCGTAATCTTTAGAGAGCCTCCTAGAAAAACTCAGCCAAGCAAATGTACGCTCGACTATCCATCGCTTTTTTAGAATATGAAACCCATTTGAGAGCCGTTGTACAACTTCTAAAGTATAACCTAGCACCCCATAAGCCCACATTATACATCCTTTCTGGTATCCTCCATCTACCCATATGTGTTTAATAGAAGGGAATGTATTAAAAAGGCGAATAAGCAAAAGATGACATCCTCTTGAGTCTGATAAGTGAGCTGAATGTACTACCACACAAAGTATAAGCCCCAGCGTATCAACAATAATATGCTGCTTACGGCCTTTTACTTTTTTTGCTGCATCATAGCCTCTCGACCCCCTTTTTGTGCTGTTTTAACCGAGCGGCTATCCATAATGGCAGCGCTAGGTATGGCTTGTTTGCCCAACTTTTCTCGTACTTGATCTCGAAGTGTATCATGGACTAAGTCCCATTTACCATTTCTTCGCCAGCGATAATACAAGTCATAAACACTTTTTCAGGGTGGAAAATGGGCAGGTAGCATGCGCCATTGACAGCCTGTTTTTTCTAAATAGAAAATAGCATCTAATACTTCTCTTATAGTGTATTTACGGGGTCGGCAAGGACCTATGTAAGTAACTAATGGTTCTAACACTTCCCATTCCTTATCTGTTAAATCGCTAGTGTATGGCATAGCTGTTAGTTTAAAGTTCACTAACTAATTTTATAAAGTTTTGTCTGCTTTTCCTATCTAAATTACCCTTTTTAGACAGCCTCTTAGAGTTTCTGATCGCCTATCCCAGAATTATCTGCTGTAATATATGCTTTTTCTGTATACGCATGCGCTCTCTCTTGTTGTTGCTTAAGTGTATGTAGCCGTCTTAACAATTGCTCTCCTTTTTCCCGCTGCTTAATTATTGAATCAATGTCTTTTTGCCCACTACCTTGAACTTCTTGCAAATAGCTTTTTATCTCTTTAGCTGTATCCTTTAGCGTAAGGGGTAGCCCTTTCTCACTTGGTGCCTTCATGTAAGCAGCAGTTCCTGTTATACTACTACTAGGAGTTGTTCTATTAGCAGAAGGTTCTCTTGTATGACTACTACTTGGTATATCTCCCATACTAGTAGACGTTCTATAAGAAATTATGGGGGTTGGTGTACTAACCGTGGATATTCTGCTGCTACTAATGCTGTCCATAACACTGCCCGAATATGAGGTATCTCGATTGGGGTAACTAACATGTGGAGTACTATAAGAATAATCATTAGTATATGACTTATCAAAATGATAAGTAGGTAGTTCAGATTTGATACCTATAGAAGATAACATAGCCGATGTAGCACGTTGCTCTGTACTAGGAGTAAAACTACTACTATAAGTGCTTGAAGAGGAAGTGCTTGACCTGCTAGTGCTTTGGCTACTCTGTTTATCATGTCTTGTACTTCCACTAGAACTAGAAGAGGATTTTCTACTTCCGCTAGACACATTTTTTCTGCTGCTTCCACTTGAACTACTACTACCTCCAGAGGAGCGATCGTTATCATTTCCACCACCTCCTTTAGACCCACTATTTCCTCCCCCCAACAGTCCTTTCTCACCTATATATACATATCCTTTACCACTTTTGCTGTGCTCAGCAAATACTACTGCTATATGTTTTTCCTGCCACTTCAAACTATGTTTGCTTAATTCATTGACTGTAAAGCCAGGTGCTAGGTACAGTTCCAAATAGTGCGTTCTACTAAAACCTAAAGGAGCATGCTCCCTAACAACTGCCATCCATTTGCCTTCTATAAAGGATGGATATACTTGATGGCCTCCTTTTGCTATATAGCTTGGGATAGCCTGCTCTTCTATTAACTGTGCAGCTATGCCATTACTGTCAGTTATTGATGCAGCTATATCTACTTCATTATATAGCTTGGCTTGTTCTCGCTTATCTTGTGCCTCTTTTTTGTGCAATTCCAAAGCTTTGCCTCTGATTAAAGTAATGGAAGGACTATTATTCTTAGGTTGCTGCCCCTTATACGTTGGTTTAATAGATATAGATAAGATAAAAACTTGATTACGTAATACAGATACTGATGAAGCTCTCTTTATGGCCTGCTTGGTATTGTCCACTATAGAGTTTACTATAATAGAATTACCTTGTTTGGAAGCTAGCTTTTGCTCTTCTTTTATATGCTTGGATAATGTAGAGATAGGTATTTTTGTATGTGCTGTACTAGTAATTAGCATTCTGGAAGAAGCTGATGCATCATCCGATAATTTTGTGCTGCTTTTTGTCTGCACCTGGCTAGTTATAGACTGCTCTGTACAAGCTTGTTTGCCTATATATACATATGCTGCATTTAATGTCTCTTTTTTACTGGCTACTAGGCGCACTAGCTCTCGCTGTTCCTCTTCTTTAGCAGTAATTAGCTTAGCTATGCTATAGCCTGGCTCTAATACAATGGTCAATATCTGTTCCACACCATCTTCTGTAATTAACGCTGCTTGCCAATTTTTGTTCTCATACTTTAAATTAAGTTTTTTCCCATCAGCAATAGTAATCACTAAGCTATCTACCAAGGGTAATATTGAGTCATCTTTGCTTGGTTTTTTATCAATTCTCTTTTCCGTACGAGCTACTTTAGGTTGGGTGGGTATATTAGGATAATTACTACAACTTGTTATGGTTAATAGCTGACTACAAAGTAAAATAGCTGCTGTAATTCTTTTATTTGTGCTGTACATGGCCTGTTACTTTTAAAGGGCGAACAATACCTTACACGCTTAAACAAATCTCAACAATTATATAGGGATATTAAGTGAGAAACATATCCCATACTTCCAAGCATAAGCATAAAATATTTTTCAAAAAGTATAGACCAAATGTAGCAGATGGCAAGAAGGCAATTATATATTTATTGTCTTATATAGGCTAAGTTTACTTGCTTAACCATCACCATATGATAGCTGTTGAGATACAAACTTATCGGCCAACCATTCATAATTGTGATCTGTTTATATTGTCGGCATATCTTCTTATTCGATTATAAAATTTGTCGTTAAAAGCTGAAAAATACCTTTCTCCTTTTAAACATAACATAGTATCAATAAAAATTTTATATTTAGCATAAATTTTGCCTATATGCATGCAGTTAACATTTCAAACCCCAATAGAATATTTAAAAGGTGTAGGGCCTAAAAAAGCAGTCTTACTTCAAGAGGAACTTCAGATCTATAATCTAGCTGATCTCATCCAACACTATCCTTTTCGTTATGAAGATCGTACTTGCTTTCATAATATAGCAGATGTACGAGAAGACTTACCCTATGTACAGCTTAAAGGAGTCATTCAATCACCTAAAATTATTACAACAGGCAAGAAAAGACTTGTTGCAACTTTAAAAGATGAAACAGGAGTTATATCACTGGTTTGGTTTCAAAAGATAAATGGTATACTTAAACAATTAAGACCTGGCATATTGTACCAACTTTTTGGAAAACCAACTGTATATAATAGTTGTTATACCATTGTACATCCTGAAATGGAAATATTCACTGCGCAAACAACGCAGGAAAAAACTTTAATACCTGTTTACCATACAACAGAAAAGCTGAAAGCTAGTTATATTGACAGTAAATATATAAGAAGAGTTCAAGCAAACTTAATAGAACAATTTCCTATACATCTACCAGAAACCCTGCCAGAGGATTTATGTGCACAATATAAGATTATAGACAAAAAGACTGCCTTAGCCAACATCCATTTTCCAGCCACACCTGAGATATTACAGAAAGCACGCTTCCGTTTAAAATTTGAAGAGCTTTTTTACGTACAACTAAGGCTATTACAAGCACGCCAACTACGTCTTGAAAAACAAATAGGGGCAGCCTATAAAGACACTAAACTCTTGCAAGATTTCTACCAAAACGTCATACCTTTTGAATTAACAGGCGCACAAAAACGAGTAGTAAAAGAAATTTATGCAGATTTAAAGTCTGGCAAACAAATGAACAGACTTTTGCAAGGCGACGTAGGAAGTGGAAAAACAATGGTAGCTTTTCTTTCTATGCTTATTGTATTAGGAAGTGGTGCACAAGTAGCGATGATGGCTCCTACAGAGATCTTGGTAGAACAACATTATAAGAAACTTCAAGAATTTGCAGCACCTCTTTCGCTACAAATAGGTATTCTCACCGGTTCTACTAAGACGAGCGAACGAAGAAAAATTTTAGATGAGTTGGCACAAGGAACATTACAAATTATCGTAGGCACCCATAGCTTGATCAATGAGAATGTGGTTTTTAAGAATCTAGGCTTAGCAGTCATTGATGAACAACATCGTTTTGGCGTAATGCAAAGGGCCAAATTTTGGCAAAGGGATGATGTCCAACCGGTACCTCATGTGTTGATTATGTCTGCAACACCTATACCACGTACCTTGGCAATGACTTTATATGGAGACTTAGATGTGTCAGTGGTTGATGAAATGCCTGCTGGAAGAAAGCCTATCAAAACAGTGCATTATTATGATGCTCAACGACTTAGAGTATTTCGCTTTGTTAAAGATCAGATCAGTCTAGGCAGGCAAGTATATGTGGTTTATCCGCTTATTGAGGAGTCTGAGAAAATGGACTATAAAAACCTAATAGATGGTTATGAAAGTATTTGCCGTGCTTTTCCTGAGGTACCTTTAAGTATAGTACATGGAAGAATGAAAGCCAGCGATAAAGATTACGAGATGCAGCGTTTTGTAAAAGGAGAGACTAAAATTATGGTAGCCACTACTGTTATAGAGGTAGGCGTTAATGTACCCAATGCAAGCGTTATGGTTATTGAAAATGCAGACCGTTTTGGCTTATCACAGTTGCACCAACTGCGTGGTAGAGTAGGAAGGGGGCAAGATCAAGCCTATTGTATCCTTATGACCGATTATAAGCTGAATAAAAAGAGCAGAGAACGCATAAAAGCTCTCGTACACACTAATAATGGCTTTGAAATAGCTGATATGGATTTGCGGCTTAGAGGCCCTGGAGACTTAATGGGCGTACAACAAAGCGGCTTATTAGAATTAAAAATTGCAGATGTAGCACGTGATGGCCATATTTTACAAATTGCACGAGAGGCAGCAAAAGAAATTATAAAAAAAGACCCTATGCTAATACAGCCGAGCCACTATACAATAAAAAACCAGCTAGCTACCAGCAATGATAATTCATGGGGAAATATTGGTTAAATATAAAATATCATTTATTCTTCTAATGGATATGAGTCATTCAGTTTTTATTGTAGCATTAAATAACCTAAGTTGCTAGATAAGAAAAGCTTTGTTGATTTGAAAAGCTAAAAAAACAAGAGAATTTTGATCAGAAAGCCTTGGAAGGTAAAAGCATAGAGTTTCCTTAAGAAAAGTCCTTTAATGCCACTAATGCTGTTTCCATCACTTTTCCATGCGCTCTTTGAGATAAGTCAGACAAGGTGTATCCTTTCGATGAGCATTCGCTTTACGCTGAGAATAAAGTTTAATCCTATCATCAGCCAACATAGCTTCTAGAAGGTAGTTAATATAAGCGGAGTCAGCATAGAGTGCACTACCAGCAGGCATAAAAAAAGGTAACTGATCCAGCCCTTTAACATCTGCTTGACTGCCAGGCACCATTGAGAATTCGGCTGGAATGCCTTTACTCGTAGTAATAAGTTGTACTTTGGTACGCGTTCATGGGTCTGCTACCTTTAAAATAAGCCAAAAACACATATTCTATTTAGTAACTAGCTATAAAAACTATTGTTGATGGTTAGTTGATGGTTAATTTTATAGTTGCTTCGTATTTTATTCTTAGCAACCAAGTGCTTAATAACGTATTTCTAGCATTGGCAGACCCGTGAACGCATACGTACTTTGATACCATAAAAGTAACAACGCATAGAGGCTTGTTAGTCTCTATAAGCCTGTCCTTATAAGCCTGTCCTTGTAATAGCTTACACATGAGAGTACCTATGTTATAGCACACAGGCACACGAAATGAATCTAAGACATAATACTTACAAGTGGCTACTTGCTTGATGTAAGTGCCTATTGCTAAAAAAGGTGTAGTTATCTTTTCTACTATAGCATGCAAGCCTTGATTGTACCTACTTTTATCAAGCATATTAGGGATAAGCCTGGTAGGGTGCATAAACGATCGAGCTTTGTCAAGATGTCCGCTAAAGTATAAGGCCGAAACGATAGCTGTTATCATAGCCGCTGCATCTAACAATTTCCTTTTTTTATCTTCTTGATGATACAAACACTTGAGTAAGTAGTCAATAAATGAGTATATTGCTATTGATTGATCAATCATAATGGCCTCTGGTTTTTTAGTTTAAGACAAAAACAAGATCGGAGGCTTTTTATTTTTTACTTATCAATCACTAGCAACTTGAGTTAATTATACTTACCATCAATAAAAATCATGAATATCTACCTCTGGTCTACTATATTAACTTGATGATTCTTAAACAGGTAATTTTGTCAGTTTTTTAATTATAGAATTACACAATGTGAAGTAGTTATAGTTTATATATAGGTATTTGTGGTACTTTTGAATGTTTGGCATAAAATATGTGGAGAATATATAATGTTTTTAGATCTATACTAAATTGAAAACGCTAAACATAGAACAACGTATATATAATTTATCTTAACTTATGACTGAAATAAGAGTAAAGCCCTTGGCTGATAGAGTTCTAGTAGAACCTGCAGCTGCAGAAGAAAAAACAGCAGGAGGCCTATATATACCTGATACTGCTAAAGAAAAACCACAAAAAGGTAAAGTAGTTGCAGTAGGACCAGGTAAAAAAGATGAGCCATTAACTGTCAAAGTAGGAGACAATGTCTTGTATGGGAAATACGGAGGCACAGAACTTAATATAGATGGAAAAGATTACCTGATTATGCGTGAATCGGACATCTATGCTATTGTCTAAAATTTAATTAAAAGTAAATAAGAATTATATAACATCTATAATCACAAAAAATTAAGAAAACTATGGCAAAGCATATAATTTTTGATTCAGAAGCGAGAGCGAAACTTAAAAGTGGCGTAGATACCATGGCTAATGCTGTAAAAGTAACACTGGGGCCTAAAGGAAGAAATGTGGTAATTGATAAAAAATACGGCGCACCTAGCATAACCAAAGATGGTATATCTGTAGCAAAGGAAATAGAACTTAAAGATCCAGTTGAAAATCTAGGAGCCCAGCTGATAAAAGAAGTAGCTTCTAAAACAGCAGACGGAGCTGGTGATGGTACTACCACAGCTACTGTCCTTGCTCAATCTATCTTTTCAGCAGGTATTAAAAACGTGGCAGCAGGAGCTAACCCTATGGACCTGAAACGTGGAGTAGATAAGGCTATCGAAGCTGTTGTAGAAAGGTTAAAACAAAATTCTCGAAAAATCAGTAATTCTAAAGAGATAGAACAAGTAGCTACCATTTCTGCCAACAACGACAGTAAAATTGGTAAAATGATCGCTGATGCAATGGATAAAGTAGGAAAAGATGGAGTTATTACTGTAGAAGAGGCAAAAGGTACTGAAACAGAAGTAAAAGTGGTAGAAGGTATGGAGTTTGATAGAGGCTACTTATCTCCTTATTTCGTTACTAATACAGAAAAAATGGAAGCAGAGCTAGGTAATGCTTATATCTTAATTTGTGATAAGAAAATTTCTGTCATGAAAGAATTACTGCCTATTCTAGAAGCTATTTCACAAACAGGCAGACCTTTACTTATTATTGCAGAAGATATAGAAGGTGAGGCATTAGCTACCCTGGTAGTTAATAAGATAAGAGGTGCTTTAAAAGTAGCTGCTGTAAAAGCTCCTGGATTTGGAGATAGAAGAAAAGCCATGCTAGAAGATATAGCTATACTTACTGGCGGAACGGTTATTTCTGAAGAAAGAGGCTATAAACTGGAAAATGCTACGCTTGATTATCTAGGTACTGCTGAAAAAATTAATATTGACAAAGAAAATACACTTATTGTCAATGGAGGTGGCAAGAAAGAAGATATACAAGCAAGAATTAGCCAAATTAGATCTCAAATAGAAAATACTACTTCAGATTATGATAAAGAGAAGTTACAAGAACGCTTAGCTAAGCTATCAGGTGGCGTAGCTATTCTATACATAGGAGCTGCTACTGAAGTAGAAATGAAAGAAAAGAAAGATAGGGTAGACGATGCATTGCATGCTACTAGAGCAGCTGTACAAGAAGGCGTGGTTGCTGGTGGAGGTGTAGCTTTAATAAGAACCATACCTGCTTTAGAAAATATTGAGGTAGAAAATGAAGATCAAGCTACAGGAATAAATATTGTGCGTACCTCATTAGAAGCACCACTTAGAACTATTGTGAGCAATGCTGGTGGCGAAGGTGCTGTAATAGTACAGAAAATTAGAGAAGCACAAGGTGATTTTGGTTATAATGCTAGGACGGGTAACTTCGAAAACTTATATGAAGCAGGTGTTATAGATCCTACAAAAGTGACTAGACTTGCTTTAGAAAATGCTGCTTCCATAGCATCATTATTACTTACTACCGAGTGCGTAATAGCGGATGAGAAAGAAGAAGATAAGCCAGGCGTAGGAGCTCCTGGAATGGGTGGGGGTATGGGTGGTATGATGTAAACTTAAGATAATTGCATAGCAATAATGAAAAACCTGAGGCTTAATAGCACTCAGGTTTTTTTATGTTTGCTTAAGTTTATTGTTAACGAGATCAGGCTGCTAATTTGTTATAATTGAGCAGCAATGAGGGGTACTCCGTCAACCACTAAACCAGCATTAGCTTTTAACTGGCCATCAAGAATAACTTTCTGGAGTGTCTTAAGTAATAAGTTCAACTCTTTCAACAAACCTCTTCAAACTTTTCAGCAGCTTCAAAATATTTAATTAACCCGAATTGACTTAGCCTTCTAACTGCAACATATCTATTTCAACTTTATATTTTTATAGATTTTAAGAAAGCTGACCGGTTCCACTTTTCTATTTAAAATAATAAATTATGAATAGGAAGATACTTACCAATAAATTATGCTAGCTATACAAAAAATTAACGATCTTTGTTTGTATCAATAAAATTGTTAGATTAGGTCAAACGATATACAAGTTTATCTATCTAAATACTAGTCAATTTATAATACGCGAATGGGAAAAATAATAGCCATTGCCAATCAGAAAGGTGGAGTTGGAAAAACTACCACCGCCATTAATCTAGCTGCTAGTCTAGCTGTTTTGGAACATAAGACCTTAATAGCAGATGTAGATCCACAAGCTAATGCTACTTCTGGGCTAGGAATAGATCCCAGACAAGTAACTAGTAGCATCTACGAGTGTATGATTGGTGAAATAGCACCACAAAACGTTGTTCAAAAAACAGCATTAGATTATTTAGAAATAATTCCTTCTCATATCAATCTAGTAGGTGCAGAAGTCGAAATGATAAATTTTGAACATAGGGAAGAAAGAATGAGAGGAACTTTAGCACAAATCAAAGATAAGTATGCTTATATTATTATTGACTGTGCACCTTCTTTAGGCTTACTAACTATCAATGCATTAACAGCCGCTGACTCTCTAATTATACCTATTCAATGTGAATATTTTGCCTTAGAAGGACTAGGTAAGTTACTAAATACTATTAAGATTATTCAAACTAGATTAAATCCAGATTTAGAAATAGAAGGTCTTTTAATGACTATGTATGATTCTAGACTGCGGCTTTCTAACCAGATTGTAGAAGAAGTCAAAACCCATTTTAATAAAATGGTTTTTGATACTATCATACCTAGAAACATTAAGCTAAGTGAAGCTCCTGGTTTTGGCAAGCCAGCTATTTTATATGACGGAGAAAGTAAAGGAGCAATCAGCTATCTAAATCTTGCACAAGAAATTATTAATAAGCAAGCTACTTCAAGCTTAGCTACAACTGCATAAGTTGTATGAATATGAAAGAAACAACAACTAAAAAAAATGCACTTGGAAGAGGCCTCCAAGCATTATTACAAGATAGTAGCTACTTTACAGAAAAAGGAGAAATTAATCCGTTAAGAGAAACTCCAATAGAACAAATTGAAGTTAACCCTTTACAACCTAGAAAGACTTTTGATGAGGAAGCTCTCAACGAATTAAGTGAATCTATTAAAGTACATGGTGTTATACAGCCACTGACTATTCGACAAATTGGCCCTAATAAGTATCAGCTGATTGCTGGAGAACGGAGACTGCAAGCATCTAGAAGGGCTGGTTTGAAGTCTGTGCCAACTTATATACGTATAGCAGACGACCAGCAAATGTTAGAAATGGCTTTGGTTGAGAACATACAACGAGAAAGCTTAAACCCCATAGAAATTGCACTAAGCTACCAAAGACTACTAACAGAATGTAATCTTAAGCAAGAAACACTTGGAAACCGGGTAGGTAAAAATAGAGCAACTGTTAACAATTATCTTAGGCTTCTTAAGCTGCCTCCAGACATACAAATTGCATTAAGAGATCAAAGAATAAGCATGGGTCATGCTAGAGCATTAATTAATGTGGGTACTATGACGGCTCAGCTAGGTATTTTAGAAGAAATAATTAAGCAAGACTTATCTGTTAGAAAAGTAGAAGAGCTAGCTAGAAATATTTCTAACAAATCACAAGCTGCAACCAGCCACAAGAAGATTAACACTAATGCCACTTTTTCAAGTATGCTAGAAGAGATAACTACTAAGCTTACCAATCAGCTTGCTACTCCTGTAAAAGCAAGAACCTACTCGCAAGGAAATGGGGAAATTAGTATCACATTTAGCAACGTACAAGATTTAAATAGAATTACCCATATATTATTCCCATAAACTATGTTTAAACTTAGGGCTTTTCTATGTATAGCTTTAGTATCAATAAGCTTAGACAATGCTCTTGCTTTTGATAAACCGCAAGCAAATGCTTCTTATTCTTACACAACCTACTACTCTCAAAATCTTAGCTTTGAGCCAAGTTTGCTCTCTTCATATGCTGATAGTATGCTTGTAAAGACACCTCTTAAGCAAACACATCCTTTAATAAATAAGAATAAGCAAAAGCAGCAACTAAAAAAAGTACATCCAAGGAAGAAATTATTAGAAGATGCTCCTATACATACCCAAAGAGCTTGGCTATATTCAGCTATAATACCAGGTTTAGGGCAAGTTTATAACAAAAACTATTGGCGAGTTCCTTTAATTTATGGAGTATTTGGCCTTTTAGCGTGGGGAGCTATATATAACCATCTAGAGTATACTGCAACAAAAAGAGACTTGCTTAAAGAATATGGAGATGAGTTACCAAAATCTTCTAGCTTGGTTAATTTTATGGATGGTAGAAAGAGGGATCGTACTATTTTTATATTAGCCTCTGCGCTGTGGTATCTGATTAATGTGTTTGATGCCTATGTAGGAGGAACACTGAAAACTTTTGATGTTTCGGATGATTTAGCAGTAGTTATACAACCTAATGAACCCAAAGATATAGCACAAAACACTGGTATAGGATTAACTATAAGTTTACAACCCAAAGATGAAAATAGCTTTAATTGGTTACGGTAAAATGGGTAAAGCCATTGAACAGATAGCCTTACAAAGAAAACACCATATAACCTACCGAATAGATTATCAATCTGAAAGCTTGATAAAACAGTTAACACCTGAGACAGTAGACCTGGCTATAGAATTTAGCCAGCCAGAAGCCGCTTACAACAATATATATACATGCTTACAGCAAGGCATTCCAGTTATCTCAGGAACAACCGGTTGGTTAACACATCAACCTGCCATAGAGCAATATTGCCAAGAAACACAAGGCACTTTTTTCTATGCAGCTAATTTTAGCTTAGCAGTACAGATACTCTTCAAGCTTAATGCGCTATTAGCAAAGTATATGAATTACCTTCCTGGTTATACAGTCAGTATAGAAGAAATACACCATATTACGAAAAAAGACCAACCGAGTGGTACATCCATCCAGCTAGCAGAAGATATTATTAAAAATTCAGCTACAAAAACAAAATGGACTAATACAGCCATGCAAGAACCTGATGCAGTTAGTATTATATCTCAAAGAATTTCCGAAAGCCCAGGCACCCATATTATCAACTATTCCTCTAGTTTAGAAAGTTTAGAGCTCAAACATACAGCACACAGCAGAGAAAGCTTTGCTCAAGGTATAGTATTAGTAGCCGAGTGGATACAAGGTAAAAAAGGTGTGCTAGGAATGGACGATTTTTTAAATCTTGAAAGTTAATAGTCTGTAGTTTAACATTGCCGAATTAGAATAGTTTTGTTATAAAAAAGTATCAATCTTAACTTAATACAGCTTAGTTTTATCCCTCTATCTATCTAAGATTAAAAATATCTGTATTTTAAAAACACTTAATTGTGAAAAAATTATTTTAAAAGATGAAATTATTTTCGAGAAATAAAGCTGCTGAAAGTACCAAAAAAAAGTCACCTATACGAGAATGGTTTAGTGCATTAACCTTTGCTATTTTAACTGCTACACTTATTCACTGGCTTGTTGTAGAACCTTCTCAGGTACCTACGTCTTCCATGGAACAAACTATATTAGCTGGGGATTTTATTTTAGTAAGCAAGCTACATTATGGTGCACGTACTCCTCATACTCCCTTGCAAATTCCTCTCATGCACCAAACCATTAGAGGCACAGAGATACCTTCTTACTTAACTTGGCTCCAATTGCCTAGCTATCGGCTGCCTGGTTTCTCCAGCGTAAAAAGGGGCGATAAGGTTATTTTTAATTGTACCACCGAACTAGATAAGCCTGTTGACCTGAGAACTTACTATATTAAAAGATGTGTGGGGCTCCCTGGAGAAACTATACAAATTGACAATATGCAAATTTATATTGACGGAGAATTACAGCTCCCTCCTTCTCAATTACAATATAGATACTATTTAAAAACAGCAGAAAACCTTACAGAACGCTTTTTTAATAAATATAATATTAAAGAGTATATGGCGGTTAGGGAAGGTTTTCTAATTCATACTAGTTCACAAACTGCAGAAATATTAAACGCATTACCCTATATAAAAAGTTCAGGGATTATTGTTTCTCCTAAGTACTTTTTTAATCCGTCTGTTTACCCACATAGCAGGAATTTAGCTTGGAATGAAGACAATTTTGGTCCTATAACTATACCAGCTAAAGGAATGGTGATAAATATTAATCAAGAAACCCTTGAAAAATACGAAAAAACAATTATATTATATGACACAAACCAAGAAGCACATGTAGAAGATGGAAAGTTATGGATTAATGGACAAGAAACTAAGTCGTATACATTTAAACAAAACTATTACTTTGTAATGGGCGATAATAGGCACAATTCCGTAGACTCTAGATTTTGGGGATTTTTACCAGAGGATCATCTAGTCGGTAAAGCTATTTTGATTTTAGGTTCCATAGATGCCATGAAAAGCGGGTTTGGCAAAATAAGATGGAATCGTTTTTTTCGGTCACTTAACAACTTATAAAGATACAAGCAAGCTGGCTTATCGCTCTGGTAAAAGTACCAGGGAGGAAAGTCCGAGCAACATAGAGCACCCTACTTCTTAACAGGAAGGCACCTAGTAAGAAAGCTAGGATAGCAGACAGTGCCACAGAAAATAAACCGCCTAGCAATAGGTAAGGGTGAAAAGGTGGGGTAAAAGCCCACCGCTTTGTTGGTGACAACAAAGGCACGGTAAACCTTAGGGGTTGCAAGGCCAAGTAAGTGTTGCTTTCCCATAAAAGGGGATAACAGGCTGCTCGTCTGTATTTCAGTTATTGAAAGGCAACATGGGTAGGCCGCTAGAGGATGCAAGTGATTGCAGACCCAGATAAATGATAAGCACGCTCGGTTTTCTTATAGAAGAACAGCGTACAGAACTCGGCTTATAGGCTTGCTTTGTATTTTTTTAATTCTCTACATATAAAAAAATAAGATACGCGTTTACGGGTCTACTACCTTTAATATGATCCAAAAACACATATTTTATTTAGCAACTACCTATAAGAACTATTGTTGGTTGTTAGTATACAGTTAATTTTATAGATGCTTCGTATTTTATTCTGGTATTGTTAAATTAGGATAGAATTAGTAAGTTAGAGGAAAAAGTATGAACTGTCCTCGATGTAATAATACTCAAAGCTGTAAAGATGGAATTGTTAGAGGTAGACAGCGCTACCAGTGTAAAAGTTGCCGTTTCCCTTACACAGTTAGTCACAAATCAGATGTTAAACCTGTATCTACTAAGCGAAAAGCGTTGCAATTATACTTAGAAGGATTAGGATTTCGAGCTATAGGCCGTATACTCAACATAAGCTATGGAACAGTCTATCAATGGGTAAAAGCATCTGGAGAGCAAGTAAGTTTACCAGAAAGACAAGATGAAGTAGAGATAGTCGAGATGGATGAAATACACACTTATGTGGGTTCAAAAAAGTCTACTGCTGGATATGGATAGCTGTTGATAGGATAAGCAAGCGCTTTATATCTTATGTGTGTGGAGATCGCTCGACACAAACCGGACTGAAGTTATGGGAGCGCGTCAAGGATATAGGCAAGCTGTATTGTGGTGATTATTGGAAAAGCTACCAGCAGTTTATTCCAAAAGATAAACACCGACAAAGCAAATCAGAAACTTATACAGTGGAAGGATATAATAGCTTAATGAGGCACTATTTAGCAAGATTTAAGCGTAAAGGAAAATGCTATAGCAAACAGGTGCACATGATAGAAAAATCGCTCAACCTGCTAATGGCCAAGCTAAATAATCAGCTGCCTATCTTAATTTAACAATACCGTATTCTTAGCAACCAAGTGCTTTTTTATACTTTCAATAACGTGTTTCTAGCATTGGTAGCCCCGTGAACGTGTACCAGATAAGGCTATGCGCAAACAAGAACCTTATTATTTACCTTGCAATTTCTTTCTCAATAGATCAAGTAAATGATAAGCTGTTAGTTGGATATTATATAATCTGTTATTGGTTAATTGTAGTTTTTGTGCATAACATGTGTTTTCATCTGCATAAGCAATCCAAATAGTTCCCACAGGATGTTCTATAGTTCCTCCACCTGGTCCTGCAATACCAGTAGTTGCCAATCCTATATTAGCCTTTAACTTAAGGCGTACATTACGCGCCATTTCCATAGCAGTTTCTTGGCTTACCGCACCATATTGTAATAATGTATTTCTTGCTACGCCAAGTATTTTATGCTTAGCAGTATTATTATAAGCAACTATTCCGCCTTGATAATATACAGAACTGCCTGGAACTTGAGTAATCAACTGAGAAACATACCCACCAGTACAGCTTTCAGCAACAGAAAGACTATTTTTTTGTGACTTAAGCAACCTACTTATTACTTCTTCTATCGTATCTGTATTATATCCATATACATACGGTTCAATAAGAGGTAGGACCCTTAAAAATTCTTCTTCTACTAGCCGCTTAGATTCCTCCCAAGTAGGTACAGTTGCTGCAAGTGTAATCTTTACAGTCGCTAGATCAGGTAAGTAGGCTAATTTTATAGGTGCAGGTAATCGGCTTTCCCACGGAGCTAGTATAGCTGCTATTTCTTCCTCTGATATACCTATGGTACAAATAGTTTTTTGATAAAAGATGGGTAAGGTAAAATTAGATTGTAGGTAAGGTAATACAGTATCTCTTAGCATAGCCTGCATTTCGGTAGGTACACCTGGCAGCACTATTAAAATTTGGTTATTCTGTTTACAGTATATGCCAGGAGCTGTTCCTAATACATTCTTGATGCCGCCTAATTGTAAATCAGAAATATTAACGGAAGAATTTGTTGCTCGTTCGAGATACTGTATAACTGGAGTATCCACACCTCCTAAGTTAGATAGCCTTTCTTTACTAAAAACTACAGCAGGACAATCTAAATATTTAGCTAAAGCTTCTTTAGTTACATCATCTGAAGTAGGCCCTAATCCACCAGTAGTAATAACGATTTTACAGCTACGCTGCTTAGTTGCTGCTAAAGCCTCTACTATAGCTTCAATTTCATCGGGTAGCACCGTTATCTGCATAACCTTCAACCCTATTTGTGAAAGCGCTGTACTTATATGTTGTGCATTGCTATCTAATATTTGTCCTTGCAACAGCTCATTGCCTATACTTATAATTTCTGTACGCATATGTCTATAAGTTTTATAGATATCAAATACGCTTTGCCAGCTCTATAAAATCATACGCATAAGCATGTTTGATATCATGGTTATGAGAAACTATACTAACTTCTGTCCATTGATGATCTTTCAATGTTGGAAAAAAAGTATCACCCTCTACATCTGTATGAATAACTGTCAAGTAAATTTTATCTACTATACCTAATGCTTCTCTATAAACAGCTGCTCCTCCCGCTATAAATACTTCTGTCTCGTTGGCTTGATTTGCTATTTCTAAAGCCATTTCTAAGCTAGGTACTACTGTACAATCTTCTACCTTGTAGTTTAAGCTTTGACTTAATATAATAATTTTACGGTCTGGCAAAGATCCTGGTAAGGATTCAAAAGTCTTCCTACCCATAATAACATGATGCCCACCAGTAAGCTCTTTAAAGTGCTTCAAATCTGCAGGCATATGCCAAGGTAATCTACCCTTGTTTCCAATTACGTGGTTAACTGCCTTAGCTACAATAATGGATTTAATCATAATCTTTTTAAATATTACTCAAAAAGCGTGCCTGCACGCTGAGGAGGTGCTAATTTTAAGTGCTTATAAGCTTTTGGTGTTGCTTCCCTGCCTCTCGGTGTACGGTGTAGGTAACCTTCTTGTATTAAGAATGGCTCATACACTTCTTCAATTGTCTCTGACTCCTCACTACATGCTGTGGCTATGGTAGAAATACCCACAGGCCCTCCATGGAATTTTTCAATAATAGTGGATAATATACGGTTATCCATTTCATCTAACCCGTCTTCATCTACGTCCAATGCTTTTAAAGCCATTTGTGCTATTTGTTGTGTGATGGTTCCACTACCAGTTATCTGTGCAAAGTCACGTGTCCTCCTTAATAGAGTATTAGCAATCCTAGGTGTACCTCGGCTCCTACGTGCCAATTCGTAAGCAGCAGATTCTTCTATAGGCACATTTAGAATTTGGCTAGATCTCTTCACAATTTGTGTTAATAAGGTAACATCATAATATGCTAGCCGAGTGTTAATTCCAAAACGAGCACGCAAAGGAGAAGTTAACAAACCAGAACGAGTGGTAGCTCCTATTAGGGTAAAAGGGTTTAAATTAAGCTGTACACTGCGAGCACTAGGGCCAGAATCTAGCATAATATCAATTTTAAAATCCTCCATAGCTGTATAAAGGTATTCTTCCACAATCGGATTTAACCGATGGATTTCGTCGATAAATAGCACGTCGTATGGACCTAAATTGGTAAGCAGCCCAGCTAAGTCACCAGGCTTGTCTAGCACTGGCCCAGAAGTAATACGTATATTAGCACCCAACTCATTGGCAATAATATGAGCCAAAGTAGTTTTACCTAAACCAGGAGGGCCATGTAACAAAACATGGTCTAAGGGCTCTTTACGTTCTTTTGCAGCTTGTACAAAAATTTTTAGATTCGCAACAATTTTTTCTTGGCCTGTAAAGTCAGCAAACACATGTGGCCGCAATGCACGCTCTATTTCTTTTTCAGGTGCAGATAACGAATCTTTATTACTATTTAGATAATCTTTGCGCATAACAGAGTCTGTAGATGGAATGTATTAAGCAGTTTAAGATGTAAACTCATTTACACTAAACCATAGGCCACGTATTTGCAGCTTTTAATGTATTTTTAGCTAACTTTTGATGCAAGCATATTTTACGATAAAGGAACTAAGAAATTAGTTACAAAGCAATAACATGAAAATGGATGGTACAGAAATTTATACAAAAGAAACTAAACCTAACATTAAATCAATAACCTTAAGGTATCTAAAATTACTATTTAGATGGGTCAATAAATACAAATGGTTGTTATTACTACTGTTACTATTTTTGTTTATTATTTCAGTTAGAAAGGAAAAGCCACAAGTTATAACCTTACAAGGGCAAGCATTAGGGAGAAATTATACTGTACAATATAAAGTAAAAGGAGATGCTAACTACCAAACTGAGATTGAAGCTTTGTTAGCTGATGTATCACAAGCGTTAGATATTTCCAACAAAGATTCAGAGGTAGCTAAGTTTAATAGACATAACTGTACAGCATTTCATTTTGAGTCTCCTTATTTATATCCTATCCTTGATAAAAGCAAAGAAATATATAATAGAACACAAGGAGCTTTTGACCCTACGGTAGCCCCTCTTATTAAACTGTGGAAAAACAACCTACAGAAAGGTATACCTCCTGCTAATTCACAAATACAAGCTTTACAAGAATATGTTGGTTTAGACTATGTAGTAGTGAATCAGAAGCGAGTAAAAAAACTGAAAGAAGGAGTTACAGTTGATTTAAGCAGTATCATTTCTAGTTATGCGATAGACGTGATAGTAGCTTTTTTACATTCTAAAGGTGTAAAAGATTTGTGTATAGAATTAGGTAATGAAGCGGTAGCACATGGGATAAATAGTGACAAACAGCCGTGGCAAGTAAAACGAACCATAACTGAAAATAAGTTTATAATTGAACCTTTTTCTATACACGGCAAGCTAACTGACAAAGCTATTTCTATAGTTAGGCAGTATGCTCCTTGGGACAGTGAACAAAACATGCATATTATTATTAACCCACAAACAGGCTATCCCGCTCATGGAAATATAATAGCTGCTTCCGTACTAGCAAATGACTGTACGACAGCAAGCGCATATGCCACGGCTATTCTTACAAAAGATTTTGATGGAGCTTTAAAAATGCTTGAAACCATCGATAGCATAGAAGTGTTTCTGATATACCAAGACGAGCAGGGTAAAGTGGAGTTTTACAATTCTAAGGGACTACACATACAACCTAAGGAAGGCGTTCAAGGAATTTATCTTGAAAATAAAAAAGCAGTAGCAGAAGATTCTTCTAAGGAATCAAAAGTACAGGCTGATAATTAAAGTTGATGTTGGTTGTAGAACTACCTTACTAATTTAATTAAATCAACAAGGTATGCCTAGTTAAATTATTATTGAATTTATACTAAAAAATACTAAGTACAGAAATCATAAATTATATCCTTAATAATACATCTCTCTAAAAATGTATACCCTACCCACACCTTATAAAGCTAGCATCAGCAAATATTTATTAATCTTCTTATTACTATTAATACCCATTTATACATATGCTATAGATACGGACACAGATACATTAAAGCACACTCCACTTACAGAAAAGTCATTTATTCTTGATCATTATGGAAGCCCTTATGCTACTGCTTCATGGCTTAGAGGAAGCAGAAATCTTTTAAATGAACTAGAGGATAAGTATATTTCTGATAGAGCTAAAGATAAATTTTTCATAAGATGGTCTACATTGGTTGGAAATAACCTATGTAATGATTTATTGATGCTGTTTGCACATGAAGTAAATGGACATGGATTTAGGCAACGAAGCTTTAAAAAACGGGTGGATGGATATGAACTCTTCCTTCTTTTTGGTGGCATAACGTCTTTTTTTACACCTGTAAATGGGTTAGGTGCTATTACACATTACAATATATTTGATGAATTAGAAGAACGTTTCACACATACTGATAAAGAACTATTAAAAATAATAGCTGGCAATGAAGCAAATGCTGTATTAGCTAACGAACTTCTTCTTAAGAATTTCAAAGCAGGCTCTTTAGATTATAGAAATTACAACCTTTTCTTTAAAGCATTTACTAATCTATTAGGATATATAGTAATTGCTGATAACATAATCCTAGGTGATGATATTTTGCACTACTTGTCAACGCTAAAACACAAACATGACTCCGATAAAATAAACCTAAGCACACTCCGATCAAGTGCTGCTATATTTTTTCTTAATCCTGTATTATATGTTTCTATTTGGTCTTTTTATGCACATCTATTTAAAAAAGAGAAAGTATTTAGTATACCCCGCTTAACATGGAAAAATATAGCTTATATGCCTATAATTAGAATAGGCTTAACACCCTTTGGAATAAGCTATTACCTAGATAATTTCATTAACAATCAAGAAAAAACTTTTCTAATTAGTCTAAATATTGGTAAGTCACCTTTTTATACACAATACTATGGTGGTATTGGATGTAAAACAGATGAACTTTTCACGTATAAAAACTATACGCTAGATCTAGCAACTAATCTATGGTATCAACCTAAGCTAGTATTAGAAGCATCTGATACATTAGAAGATAAGAGCTACTGGGGTGGACTGATAGGTATTTACAACAAGCTCAAAGTTAATTCTTACTTATCATTACACGGAAATATATTATATAAAACATCAGGATTTCTAGAGGGTATGGTTGCAGAACGAGGTTTTATATGGCAAGCAGGGTTTTGCTTAAGCTATACTGCTTAAAAATTTCCATGATCAAGGTATAACATTAAGCATAATGTTTTGGAACGCTTAATCTCCTTAATACTTACATATAATAGCAATTTTACTCATTTTTAACTTTTTCCCAGCATAGACTTAAAGATTATGCTGAAAAACCTTCTTATATACATTATGTATGTATAGTTTATATCCGCCACGTCAAAGGATAATAATAGAACTGCTGCGAAAAAGGTTGACAAAGAAGATAAAAAGGGTTAAGATGTAATTCTTATTATATAAAAGGAATAAGTATGCATTTAACCTACACCAGGATAAGCAAACATCCCTATAACTTTAGAAGAATAACTGGCTTAAGTATAGAAACATTTGATAAATTAGTTTTAAAAGTAAGGCCTCTCTTTGAAGAGCTAGAATCGAGTAAGCTGCGCCATGGTAGGATGAGTCATTTACCTACCTTGGAAGATAAATTGCTCTGTGTACTCATGTATTATCGCACTTATATTAGCCATGTGTTTTTAGGCTATTTGTTTAACTTACACAACTCTAACATATGCCGCTTGCTCGCGAAAAATGGAGCCATTACTAGCTAAGAAGATTAGCATTAAAAAAGATCGCAGCTTAACCTCAGAAAAGGTATTGCGCATATTAGCAGATGTGAGTGAACAGCCTACGCAAAGACCTAGTAAAAAGCAAAAGAAATCATATTCAGGCAAGAAAAAGAGACATACTATAAAAACAGAGATAGTGATGGGAGAAGATGGAAAAATACTCTCTGTATCCAAATCTCATAAAGGAAAAGTGCATGACTTTAAAATCCGTAAAGGAGAAAAACTCTTACCTAAGGAAAGCTTAAAGCTAGCAGATAGTGGTTATCAAGGCTGGCAAAAGCTACAGAGCAATGTCATGATACCCTATAAAAAGAGCCGTAAGCGGCCATTAACCAAGGAGCAGAAAGAACATAACAGAAAGCTATCCTCCATACGCATGAAGGTAGAGCATAAGATAAGAGAGATCAAGGTATTTAAGATTATGTCAGAAGTTTACCGTAACTTTCAGAAGAAATATAACCTGCGCTTTAATATTATAGCGGGTATGATAAACTTCAAGCATGCTTTTTAACAAATAGCATCGCTACTGGCAAGATTCTCTCTCTGTTTTATTCAAATTCCTACTTTATTTTATCTCTTTCGCAGCAGCTCTAATATAGAATCTTCCTGTAAGTTATCAGATAACCACACGCTCTAAGTATATCCACCGCCCTTACAACCATTAAACTATAATAAAGAATATTGTTCACTTAATACTTCCTAGCCATGCTCACTGGCTGATCTAGCATAAATTTTTATAAATAACCTACTTGAGAGATTATGTGTGGATAACTCTGTGTATAATGTGTATTAGTGTATACAAACAACTGCTATTTTTACCCAAAACAACTTTCAAAGAGTTAGCAAACTGAATAATGCTCATTTTTACACCTTTATCTTTTACAATCCACATCTATATCCACAAATAAATAAAAGGGATAAAAAAACGGCTTTATAATTTGTTATTCACATATTATATATATATGTGGCTGATTAACAGAAGTTTTTAAATTGGATTATATGTGTATAACTTAAGACTTATACACTAAATGCTGACAATTTTAATGAGATGTTGTGGTAGATTTAAACTTTTCCACAAATCCACACACTAATAAAAACAATATATTTAATTTTTAAATATATATTTATATTAAAGCTGGTGTTAATAAATAAATGAGGAATGGTTTTGGAAGCTTATTGTCAGAAATATAAATAAGTTAAATATGATTGGTATTTATAAGTAGGTTAATGAAGTAAAAATAGAATACGTAGTTGTTTATGCATGGTTTATGCATAATATTCTATCCTGTTTCATTGATTAAAGTTAAAGTAAAAGCCCTTTTCAACTTTAATATAATGAATTACTTATTACTTTTTTCTACCCAAGTACCATCTGCAGATTTTTTATACTTTTTTTCTACAGCCGACCAAGCTACGCGACGTGCTACTTCTTCCCTACTACTACCCTCTCTTCGCTTGCTGGGGTCTTCATATTCCTCCCATGCATGATTAAAAGCTGCTCGGTAAATATCTTGTGCATGCTCCGGAAGATTATTAGTTACATTTTTAGGTAATTCAGAATTATGTTTATAAGGCATAATTATTTGTTTTTAACCTACTATTAATAATGTAATAATTTTTTTATAAAAAAGTGTTATCAAGACAAATAATATTTCTTTTATACCGTACTAATGCTTACAAGCGCATTCTATATTTATATTATACACAATTATTTGTAATATACAAGGGCTATGAAGCAAAAGTTAGCTTGGTGTAGTGTATATATGCTTGGTAGATTACTTACCAAAGTAGAAGATGTATACTGGCAAGCATTTAAAGAAGTTTATGAAGATTTATTTGGTTACTCAAATAGTTTTTGTTGCATAGATGGAAGTAGTGCATTCATAAGCTCGCCCTCATTTAAAAAGGAACTTGTTATTCTAATCCTTTTCAGTTTTATTGTAAGCCCAGCTATAATTTCTACATTTGCTTGAGGAAGCTTGAGCGTTTTTGCAATTAGCTTAATAATTTCTCGGTTAGCTTTTCCGTTTTCAGGGGCGCTAGTTATTCGAATACATAACCTACCTAATTTATCTATAGTAATAGCTGAAATTTTCGATTTAGGTATAGCTTTAACTTCTATTACTATAGACATAAGTTGCTTAAAAAATAATTTTTAATGGCAGTCGTTCAATAACTTTATCCTATATGTGTTTTCTATTAGCTTAAAAACTAAAATAATTAATTATTCTTGTAGGTTTTGTTAGCAACAATCTGTTTTAGGGCCTCTAGCTCGTTTTTAAGGCGTTCAGCTTCTATGAAGTCTAGTTTGTCTGCTGCAGCCAACATTTTCTTTTCTGTGGCCTGTATAAGCTTATCCAGCTCATCTCTACGCATGTAAGGTATGATAGGATCAGCTGCTACACTTGGTTCTTTTTCTACATAGTACTGGGCTGCTTGTGGCGTGTCTCCTACTTTTGTTTGCTCTAAGATAGCTTCTCTAGATTTATGTACTGATCTAGGTGTGATGTTATGTTTTAGATTATATTCCATCTGTATGCTGCGTCTTCTGCTTGTTTCGTCAATGGCCGTTTCCATGGATTTTGTAATGGTATCCGCATACATGATTACTTTGCCATCTTCATTCCTAGCTGCTCTTCCAATAGTTTGTACAAGTGACTTTACATTTCTTAAAAAACCTTCCTTGTCAGCATCTAAAATGGCTACCAGTGAAACCTCTGGTAAATCTAATCCTTCTCTTAGTAAATTTACGCCTACTAATACATCAATTACCCCTAGTCTTAAGTCTCGTAGTATGTCTATTCTTTCTAATGTCTTTATTTCAGAATGTATATAGCTACACTTGACGCCTGCTCTTTCTAAATATTTGGTTAACTCCTCTGCCATACGCTTGGTCAGTGTTGTAATTAGCACACGCTCTTTCTTTTTTATGCGATCTGCTACCTCATTTAGTAAATCGTCAATCTGGTTGAGGCTGGGCCTTACTTCTATTTCTGGATCTAATAATCCTGTAGGACGAATTAATTGTTCTACCACTACACCTTCTGAGTGCCTTAGTTCGTAGTCGCTAGGTGTAGCACTTACAAAAATTACTTGATTGATGAGCGTTTCAAACTCATTAAAATTTAGAGGTCTATTATCAAGTGCAGCAGGTAATCGGAAAGCATTATCTACTAGATTTACTTTTCTAGCCCTGTCTCCTCCCCACATAGCACGTATTTGTGGTATTGTTACATGGCTTTCGTCGATCATCAACAGATAGTCTTTAGGAAAATAATCGACTAGACAGAATGGACGCATACCTGGTTGGCGCTTATCAAAGTAACGGGAGTAATTTTCGATTCCTGAACAATATCCCAGTTCACGCATCATTTCCAAATCTAGCTCGGTTCTCTCTTGAATTCTTTTAGCCTCATCAAATCGTCCTTCGTTTTCAAAAAACTTGATTTGTGCTACTAAATCATCTTGGATTTCATGAATTGCTTGCTGTAGGGTATCCTTGCTCGTTACAAATAAATTAGCAGGAAAAATAAGTACCTGTCTTTCTTCAGAAAGCTTTTGTCCTGTATTAGGGTCTATGCTATGGATAGCTTCTATCTCATCACCCCAAAATAGAAACCTATAAGCGTAATCTGCATAAGCTAGGAATATATCTATCGTGTCTCCTTTTACTCTAAAATGGCCCCTGCTAAACTCTTGTTCATTCCTACTATACAGCATATCTACAAAGTTTAAAAGCAGTTTGTTACGAGCAATTCTTTCGCCTACCTGTAAGCGTAATATATTTTTACCAAATTCTTCTGGGTTTCCAATACCGTAAATGCAGGAGACAGAAGCTACAATGATAACGTCTCTTCTGCCTGTAAGTAAGGCTGAGGTGGCTCTTAGCCTTAACTTTTCTAATTCATCGTTTATACTAAGATCTTTTTCTATATAAACATTGGTAGCAGGTATATATGCTTCTGGTTGGTAGTAATCATAATAGGATACAAAATACTCTACAGCATTTTCAGGAAAAAAGTTTCTTAATTCTCCATATAACTGGGCTGCTAAAGTCTTATTATGGCTCATTACTAGGGTTGGTTTATTTACTGCTTGTATGACATTAGCCATAGTAAAAGTTTTCCCTGAGCCTGTTACGCCTAGTAAGGTTTGTGATCTTTCTCCTGTATTAATACCATGTACTAGTTGCTGAATAGCTTGTGGCTGATCACCAGTGGGTTGGTAAGGGGCTGTAAGTTTAAAGGTCATACTGTTTTATTTGTAATAAAATATTTAAGGTGACTAAAGACTTCTAACATTTTGATAGAAATAGCGATATACTTGAATGGTCCCAGGAATTAATTTAAATTCTTTCATTTGTAATGGTGTTACCCATTCATAGCTAGAATGTTCTTCTGATAAATAAATTTTAGGAGGCTCTTTTAACTGAAGTTCGAAAACCTGTAAGGTGTAATCTATTGCTGGCCTTCTAAAAAATAGGGAACCAAGCATACGTAAAGACATATTTGCCTCTAAACTTGTTTCCTCAAATAGTTCTCTTTTCATGGCTTGGAATGGAGATTCCTGTTCTTCCATCTTACCACCAGGAATTCCCCAGGCTCCAGGATCAGCCTCGTTGGATGCACGCTCAAGCAATATAAAACTTTTAGAAAAATGTACAAAGCAACTAACAACTTGAATGCTAGAATCGAAATTGCAAGGTATTGTCTGGTAGATCTTTACCATAGCTTCAATATTTAGATTTTATCTTCTATTTATAATACTTATATGTTTTAGTTGTAAGTAATTCTAGCAACTTAGTAAAATCTACTTGTTCTTAAATGTGAATATTTAATGATTATCTAAATAAATTTAAATAGCGAATATCTTCTAAATTACTTATAAACAATACTTAAATATAATATAGAAAGCCTTATGCTATGTATTAGTAATAGAAGCTTCTACGCACAACGATGTTATATACTATCTTTTTATTTAAATAATTTGGCTAGGTTATATGCATACTATCTATCCTTTATATGCTGTGTTTAGTTAACTCCTGTTTTGGTTTTTAAATTAATATATAATGTTATACTAAGCTTAGTATTATTTAGTATAAACCCTTTTAACTTTGTACAGTTACCTATAATAGTCTATTATGCTGTTTTAAAATTTGATAAGTATAAACTCTAGGTATAGTATTAAAATTATATAAGCCAATAAAGTAAGTAATGGAAAATAAAATCAGAGTAGGGATTTTTTTAGGGGGTAGTTCTAGAGAACGTGAGATTTCTTTTGCAGGCGGACGAACTGTATACGATAATTTAGATAAAGGCTTATTTGAACCTATACCTATTTTTGTAGATAGTTTTAACAATTTTATACAGTTAGATTGGCGTTATCTATATCAAGGCAGCATACGCGATTTTTACCCACCTAGTGATATGCTATCTCTTACTAAATTCCAAATCTACATGGAATCATTGGGTAACTTATCACCCGACCAACTAAGCCAATATATGGCTAGGGTAGGCAAAAAGGTTACAGCAGAACAATTAAAAGGGATGATTGATTTTGCTTTTTTATCTTTGCATGGCCCTTGTGGTGAAGATGGGAGCATACAGGGTTTATTAGAATGGTATAAAATTCCTTATTCTGGCTCAGGTATATTAGGAACTGCTGTAGGTATTGATAAGATTGTACAGAAAAAGTGGATGCAACAAGCTGGCTTTTTAGTAACACCATATAGCATTATAGATAGAAATACTTGGCAGAAAACAACAAATAAAGATGCTCTTTTTGAAGAGCTCATCCATACATTGGGCCTACCATTGGTTATAAAAAGTCCACGTCAAGGTTCTTCTATTGGTGTAAACATTGTATATGAAAAAGATTTCGAAGCCTTTACCAAGGCAATACATGCTAGTTTTTTTATAGAACAAGTTACTGCTAAACAATGGCAAGAACTTTCTCCGCAAGCAAAAGAGCAATGGCTTATTAAGTTGGTTGATTTACGCTCAGGGATTGGGCTACCTGTGGAAATAAATGGCCACATTATTTATCATCCTGAAGCTTTACTAAACTTTGTTGATAATTACTTCAATTCTTGCGAGTCGCCTTTAGATTTAGTCAGCTTACAAGGAGAAGAGTCTGTACTTGTTGAGTCATTTATTACTGGTAGAGAATTTTCTTGTATTGTACTGCAAGAAGCAGGAAATGAGCCAGTAGCCTTGCCGCCAACAGAAATGTTAAAAGGCGATCTACATTTTGATTATAGAGCCAAGTATTTACCAGGATTAGTACGTAAACAGACTCCTATGACATTGCCTTTAGCACAACTAAATACTATTAAAGAAGCTTGTGTACAACTCTTTGAGAGCTTAAACTTTCAAGTATATGCCAGAATAGATGGTATATTTTCGTCTGACAATAGTATTTACTTGAATGATCCTAACACAACCGCTGGCATGAATCCTTCTTCATTTTTATTTCACCAGGCTGCTGAAATAGGGCTTAATCCTAGCCAGTTATTAACTTTTTTAATAAGAAATTCGCTTGCTGCACGTATATACAATCATACAATCAATTTGAAAGCTACAAAATTATTGTGGCTTGTAGATAACTATGTTGCATGCAAAATAAGTGGCAATAAGCAATAATTATAATCTTATAGGAGTATGATATAGGGTAGCTATTTTTATATAAAAATTAGTGGTTTTCTTGTTAACAAAGTTTTTTACTGGATATTCTAATTGTAGTTTTATAAAAGTCTCCATGTAGAAAAGAGTTTTACTATAGCCGAGTTAAAATAAATTTTTTTGTCAAAGTTATTGGCATACTTTATTTTTTGTCATAGCTTCACCACGTCCAAATTTAAGAGTATAGCTACACAATATAGACTTTTATGGTATTTACTATTAAAGAAATAGCACAACTTATAGGAGGCCATGTGGTGGGTGATGCGTCTATCAACATACATAAGCTATGTAAAATTCAAGAAGCCATACCAGGTAGCATTACCTTTTTAGCGAATCCAAGTTATGAAAAATATTTATACACTACTCAAGCCAGTGCTGTTATCATCAATAATTCATTTCAACCCGAACGTTCTGTTTCGCCTAGCTTAATTTTAGTAGAAGATCCATATGCTAGCTTTACAAAATTGTTAGCACATTATTACCAGGCTGTACTCAATAAACATAAAGTAGGCGTAGAAGAGCCTGCTCATTTAGGTAAGCATGTAAAATTAGGCAATTTAGTTTATAGAGGTGCCTTTTCTTATATAGGAGACTATGTAACCTTAGAAGATAAGGTACAGATTTATCCACATACTTACATAGGAGATCATGTTTCAATTGGAGAAAATACGATCATATATAGTGGTGTCAAAATTTATGCAGGCTGTCAAATAGGAAAAAATTGTATTATTCATGCAGGAGCTGTCGTAGGTAGTAATGGTTTTGGATTTGCTCCACAGCCAACAGGAAGCTATGAAAAAATACCTCAAGTAGGAGGAGTAATTTTAGAAGACAATATAGAAATTGGTGCGAATACAACCATAGACCGGGCAACTTTGGGTAATACTTTGATTAAGCAAGGTACCAAAATTGATAACTTAGTGCAGATAGCGCATAATGTAGAAGTCGGTAAAGATACAGTAATAGCAGCCCTTACAGGTATAGCTGGCTCTACTAAAATAGGAAACAATTGTATGTTAGGCGGGCAAGTAGGTGTAGCTGGGCATACAGAGATGGGAGATAGGACAGTTGTTGCAGGACAAGCAGGTGTTACAAAGTCTTATAAAAAAGGTAATGTTACTTTAATGGGAATGCCTGCTATTGAGAGAAAAAAATATTTAAAGAATTATGCAATTTTTAAACAGCTACAAAACATCCTTCAGATAAAAAAGGATGAACAATAGAGCGTAAAGCTAAACAGAAGATTATATCAATAGGATACCACTAATTATATTTGTGGTGTCCGTATATTTTTATAGCTAAAAACATATGCAAACAAAGCAACATACCATTCAAGCACCTGTGACTTTTTCAGGAGTAGGCATACACTCTGATTGTACAGCAACTGTAACATGTTTACCAGCTGGACCTGACCATGGTATTAAATTTCAACGTACCGATATAGAAGGGCAACCCATTGTTGAAGCAATTGTAGATCACGTAGTAGATGTAACTAGAAGTACAACTTTACGACATAATAACGCTTATGTAGATACTGTAGAGCATCTGCTAGCTGCTATAGGTGGGTTAGAGATAGATAACATGCTTATACAATTAGATGGTCCTGAAGTACCTATTCTAGATGGAAGCTCCATGCCTTTTGTAAAGGCCTTTCAAGAAGTTGAACTTACTAATCAAGGAGTGCCAAGGCGTTTCTTTCAAATCAACGAATCAGTAGTATATGCTAATGAGAGCCAAGGTATCGAGCTAAGTGCTTTTCCGTTAGATGATTACAAAATTTCGGTGATGATTGATTATGAAGTTGATAAACTACATAACCAACATGCTTTTTTAGGAAAAATATCAGATTTTGCAAAAGAAATTGCCCCTAGTAGAACTTTTGCTTTTTTAAGCGAGATACAATCTCTATATGAACATGGACTTATACGCGGTGGAAATCTTGATAATGCACTTGTTATAATAGATAAGGAAATGTCAGCTTCTGAATTAGAAAATTTAGCAAAAATTTTTAACAAGAAAGAGATCAAGTTAGCAGAAGGGGGTGTGTTGAACAATGTAAAAATGTATTTTCCTAATGAACCTGCTAGACATAAATTAATGGATTTGGTAGGAGATTTACTGTTAGTAGGACGTCCTATCAAAGGGCATATTGTAGCACATAAACCAGGCCATGCCTCTAATGTAGCGTTTGCCAGAAAGCTTCGAAAAATGATGCTTCAGCAAGAGAACGTAACCATACCTACGTACGACCCTAATATAGAACCCATTTTAGACATTAAGAAGATTACTAAAATGTTACCTCATAGATACCCTTTTCAGCTGGTAGATAAGATTATTCATTTAGAACAGCGTACTGTAACGGGTATCAAAAATGTAACTATCAATGAACCCTTCTTCCAAGGACACTTCCCCAATAATCCTGTTATGCCCGGTGTATTACAAATAGAGGCCATTGTACAAACAGGAGGTGTATTAGTCCTTAGTAGTGTTCCAGATCCTGAAAACTATTCGACATACTTCTTAGCTATTGAAAACTGCCGTTTCAGGAGAATGGTTTTGCCCGGAGATACTCTTATCATGCATTGCGAGTTGCTCTCAGAAATTAAAAGAGGTATTGTTAAGATGCGTGGAAGAGCCTTCGTAGGGAATAAGTTGGCTTGTGAAGCTATCATGACCGCACAAATTGTTAAACAAACTGAATGATTCAGTCATTAAACTATATACATCCTCAGGCACAACTCGGTGAAAATGTTAGTGTAGGCCCTTTTACCACTATCTCGGAAAATGTAATAATTGGTGAGGGTACCTGGATTGGGCCACATGTAACCATTTTGCCAGGGGCTAGGATAGGACGGCATTGCCAAATATTTCCTGGTGCAGTCATTGCAACAATACCTCAGGATTTAAAATTTCAAGGAGAAGAGACTACAGCAGAAATTGGTGACTATACTATCATCCGAGAATATGTAACCATTAGCCGAGGGACCTTAGCAGGGCCTACCACTACCATAGGTAATCATGTTTTACTAATGGCTTATGTACATGTAGCGCATGATTGTATTATCGGTGACCATTGTGTTCTTGCTAACGCTGTGCAGTTAGCTGGACATGTAGAGCTGGGGACACACGTGAAAATAGGAGGTACTGCTGCTTTACGACAATTTGTGAAGGTAGGAGCATACGCTATGATAGGCGGTGGGTCGTTAGTAAAAAAAGATATACCACCTTTTGTCAAAGTAGCTCGAGAACCACTCAAATACTGTGGGCTTAATATAGTAGGGCTCAAGAGGCTTGGGTTTACTGCATACCAACTACAAACTATCCAGCTTATTTATCGCTATATCTTTCAACAAGATCTACCCTTGGCAGAAGCACTTACACGTATAGAGCAAGAAATACCATCTTGCTGGGAAAAAGATACTATATTAAAATTCATTAACAACGCTAGTTTGGGTATTGTTAAAAATACAATTTGAACATTTTACCCTATAGCTAGTTAGTATAAGTGATTTTCTATTGAAGAAAACAAGTACCGTTAACAGATTATTGGTATGGATTTAAGGTATATAATAGCTTGTTAGCTAACAGCTAGAACTGGTAGTAACCTTTATATTTATGCTGATAACCATGTTTTTTGGACACTAGTATGGTTCTCATTATATCCATTTATTGATAAAAATTTATTAGTGAAGCTGAATTACTGGCTTTCCATTATAAAATAAATACTGAGAATTCTTAAATGGAGATTGTTTTGCATATTGCAATTAATTTTAACATTTACTATTCGGGATAAATATATGGACAAGAAGGTACTTTTGATGATCTTAGATGGGTGGGGACTTACAGATAACTATCAATATTCGGCTATTGCTCAAGCTAAAACACCTTTTATAGATTCACTCTACAAAAGCTACTCTTCTAGCCAATTACAAGCTTCTGGTATGGCTGTGGGTCTACCAGATGGACAAATGGGTAATTCTGAAGTAGGCCATATGCATATAGGTGCTGGTAGGGTTATTCCACAAGATTTATTAAGAATTAATAATGCAATTCATTCTGGTGAGCTTACCAACAACCCTACACTATTAAAGGTTTTGTCTTATGCCAAACAGAAAAATAAATCTGTACATCTAATGGGGCTTGTTTCTGATGGTGGCATACATTCTCATATCGATCATTTGAAAGGGTTGTGTAAGATATTGAGAAAACATGAGCTGTCGAACATATTTATTCATGCTTTTACAGATGGTAGAGATGCTGATCCTCATAGTGCTATACACTTCATAAAACAGCTTATACCCTATACGCAAGATTCTTCTATACAATTGGCTACTATTATAGGGCGCTATTATGCCATGGATAGGGATAATCGTTGGGAACGTATCAAAGTAGCCTATAATGCCCTTGTACATGGAATAGGTAATATACAAACTAACAACTGGGAGGCAGCTATAAATGAAGCATATGTAGCAGGAATTACCGATGAGTTTATTCAACCTATCATATTAACGCAGCACTCAGGATTACCTATAGCCACCATTCAACCAGGTGATGTGGTTTTATGCTTTAATTTTAGAACTGATCGTAGCCGACAGATTACGCAGGTACTTACGCAAACTCCAATGCCTGATTACCAAATGGAGACAATACCCCTTTACTATCTAACGTTAACTTTGTATGATGACACTTTTAAAGGCATCCATAACATATTTAACAAACCACCCTTTACCAATACATTAGGAGAAGTATTAAGCTTACATAGCAAGAAACAATTGCGTATAGCAGAAACGGAAAAATATCCACACGTAACTTATTTCTTTTCTGGTGGCAGAGAAATTCCATTTGAAGGAGAAGAACGTTTATTATATCCTTCCCCACAAGTTGCTACCTATGACTTAGCACCAGCTATGAGTGCTTATCAGATTACGGAGCAGCTTATACCTATACTAGACCAGAACAAATTTGATTTTATATGCCTTAACTATGCTAATCTAGATATGGTAGGGCACACAGGTGTATGGCAAGCAGCTGTAGAGGCCTGTGAAGTAGTGGATAGTTGTGTAGAAAAGGTTGTTAGACATGCCTTACAGAACAACTATATGACCTTATTGGTAAGTGATCATGGTAATGTAGAGCAAATGTTACAACCTAATAATACTCCGTATACGGCACATACTAGTAATCCAGTACCTTGTATATTGATAGATTCATCATTTAACCAACCTTTACATGCTGGAACATTAATAGATATTGCTCCAACTATTTTAAAATATATGAAACTGCCTATTCCACTAGAAATGGAGGGTAAGTCTTTATACTAAATATTTATTGTGTTATCTAATGTCAATAAATATCCAAATTTAGATATAAAAACTTTTTTAATCTTCTGGGGGATTTATAGTGTTTTTAGGTGTGCTTTGAACATAATAACTTATAGGTAGAAAATTATGAGAAGCATATTAATCTATTCTGTAAGAAGTTTAGGAATCTTTAATTGACAATGGTAGCATGTATGGTTGGTGTAATTTTAGATAAGAAATATTTGGCTAGGGTCATCAAATAAAAAATCAATGCCTGAATCTCGGCCTCAATTCTTTTTAAAGATGTATATAATTTTGTAGGAAGAAGTGGAAAATATTCATCTGGAACATTCTTTTAGAATTAAACATTATGAGATTGATAACTGATAACCAAGCTAAAATATTTTGTCAAGCTTTGGTTGATAAAAATTCATTATATGAGAGAATTTTCTTTGTAGGTATCGAAACAACTGGTGTATTTTTTCGTTCTATCTGCTATGCAAGGAAACCTAAATTTGAAAATTGTATATTTTTCAATACTGTCCAAGATGCTCTTTTAGCATCTTTTAGGCCATGTATGCGTTGTTGTCCGTTAATTCATCCTGGGCAGGTTTCACCTTTGGTGCAAACACTTGTTGAGTTAATAGAAATAAATCCAGAAAAAAGATGGAAAAATAGTGATTTCAAAGAGTTATCTGTGGATGCATCAACGGTTCGTCGCCAATTTAAAAGAAGGTTTGGTATGACGTTTATACAATTTGCACGCGTAAAGCGTATGGGAATCGCAATGAAGCAAATCCAAAAAGGAGAATCAGTTATTGCCGCACAATTAGATAGCGGTTATGAATCAAGCAGTGGTTTTAGAGATGCTTTTGCAAAGATCATAGGAGCAGGGCCAACAAAATTTGATGAACATCACACTGTTCTTAAATCAAGTTGGATTGATACACCACTTGGACCCATGCTTGCCATTACAGACGAAGAGTTTCTATATCTTCTGGAATTTGTTGATCAGCATAATTTAGAACGTAAGTTAGAAAGGTTACGTAGTAACTTGCGTGCCGTTATTGTTCCTGGTCGCACACAGTTGACACAGCAAATAGAAAGTGAATTAAATAAGTATTTTGAGGGTTCGTTAAAAGAGTTTAAGATCCCCATTTATCTTTTAGGAAGCTCATTTCAGCAACTTGTATGGAGTAAACTTATGACTATTCCTTATGGACAGACAAGAAGTTATGGTGAGCAGGCTAAAGCGCTTGGCAAAGAGACTGCCTATAGAGCTGTAGCAAGTGCTAATGGAACTAATAAAATAGCTATTGTTATTCCCTGTCATCGTATTATTAACAATAATGGAAAATTAGGTGGGTATAGTGGGGGAATTCACCGTAAAAAATGGCTTATTGATCATGAAAGACAGCATCAACAATAAAAATATACATCAAATTCAAACGTTCTTACAAGGGTTAGCAAGCCCCAATAAGGAAAAGGTTGCAAGGTTTTTTAAAACAGGAACAGGTGATTATGCGGAAGCTGATGAATTTATAGGTGTCCCAGTACCTGTTTTACGTAAAATTGCAAAAACATTCGCATGCATTTCATTAGAAGAGATACAGCAACTTATACAATCAAAAATTAATGAAGAAAGGTTGTTAGGGCTAATTATCTTGGTGAACCAATATGGAAAAGCACCAAGTGAATCCAAGGATAAAATTTATCTATTTTACTTAAGTAATCTATCTAATGTAAATAATTGGAACCTTGTAGACACTTCAGCTCATCTGATTATGGGAGCTCATTTATTAGATAAAGATAAGGATATCTTAATCAACTTGGCAAATTCAAATAGCATGTGGGAGCGCCGTATTGCAATAGTAGCTACTTGGTATTTTATTAGAAAAAATAACTTAGATTGGACATTTAAAATTGCTGAAATACTCTTAAATGATAAACATGATTTAATCCATAAGGCTGTTGGTTGGATGTTGCGTGAGGCAGGTAAAAGAGATCAGCAACAGCTTATCTTGTTTTTAAATCAATATACTCGATTAATGCCAAGAACAATGCTAAGATATGCTATTGAAAAATTTTCTGAGCAACAGAAGAAATCTTACCTTACAATGATACTAAAATTGTAGCAATTTCTATAACTATAGCTTATCTATATCAGTTTAGCCGCTTATAGTAATGTTTTCCAAATAAATTATATAAAGTCTACATCTACATTAAGAGGGTATTTCATTAGATAGTTGATCGCTTCTTGTACAGATACCCCTTCAAATAACACTCTATACATCATTTCCGTAATAGGTGCACGCAGTTTATAGTGAGCTATAAGGCCACGGATAGTTTTCGCTGTGTACACACCTTCTGCCGTTAAACCTGCAGTATTTAAAATTTGTGATAAAGTTTCTCCTTGTGCTAGTCTATAACCCACTGTATAATTTCTACTTAGCTTGCTGGCACAAGTAGCTACCAGGTCTCCTATTCCTGCTAAACCTAGGAAAGGTTGTACGCTGGCCCCCATGGCTTTACCTATATGGATCATTTCTACTAAACCACGGCTTATTAAAAGTGCTTTTGCATTTTCACCATATCCTAGTCCACTTAAACAACCAGCTCCTATGGCAATGATATTTTTTAATACTCCACATAGCTCTACACCAATCATGTCGGTATTGGTATAGACTTGAAAATTATCGCTTCTTAAAAATCTTTGCCCAATCTCCGTAACCATTTTAGAAGCACTAGACATTACTATAGCAGCAGGTTGGTTTTGCGCAAGCTCACTCGCTAAATTAGGGCCTGCAATACAACCTACTTGGTTAACTGGAGTTTCAGCTGTAATCAATTCAGACATTGTCTTTACATGACTTCTATTAAGCTCAGGTAAGCCCATAGGCTTTTCTCCATCAGATTTATGCGGCCAATTTACGTCTAGTCCCTTAATGCCATGTATAAGAATATGTTGTAAATCTAATAGTGGTGCTAATTCTTTTAGTAATTCTTTGGCTCCTTGAGAAGGTATAATTGGAAAAATTACCTGACAATATTTAGTTAAGTCTTTTAATACGGTTGTAATTATGATATTAGGAGCTAAAACTTGGCCGGCTGAAATACGTGTCTTTTCTATTTCATCAGCTGATGTTTGCTTACGCACATACAAGAGTACATCTGTATTATATGCTAATAAGTTTGCAATGGCTGTACCAAAACCGCCTGCACCAATTACGCCTACCAACTTATTAGATATATTTTTCGAGTTCATAGCCAGTTAGTTTATTATGATAATAAAGTAAGCTACAAATATCTCTAGTTGTTATATTACCATTTTTATCTCTTATCAAAGGTAGCTGGTGGTGATATAGTCCTAAATTAGAAAATCCATCTACAATCATATTTTCTATTGTGCCTTGTTGTAATTTTTCAGATACACGTATTCTACTTTGTTTTCCTAATGTTAAAACAGCCTCTCTTACTTGTGCAAAAGCCTTTTCTAACTCAGTATAGGAAATTGTTAGTGCATTACTTGGTAGATTTAGAAAATCTTTAAGCTCTATAGTTGCATGTTTAATACGCATCAATTCAAAAGCTGTAAATGCCAATAGGCAGCTTGTAAGTACACAGTTATTGATACGGTAAGATTCTATAATACGTTGCCCTAAAGCTTTTGTACGCTCTTTGTTCTCCTGCTCAGTTTCGTGCTTTACTTCTACTTTTTCTTTAAAGTGCTGATGTAAGTCTATACGTTCTCCTTGTAAATTGTAGCTATGTCCTGCTGTATCTACTTTATTGCCTAGTACATCCATAGGCTGACCAATTGAAACAGCTATGCTAGAACTTTCAGTAGCAAAAGCTTTAATTAATTTCAGTAGCTTGTAAGAGTTATTAAGCCAATCTTTTTTAGGCGTGTAAACATAATTTCCTTGTTCTGCTAAATATTCACGGATTAGAAAAGGAGCTTCTAACACAAAATGGTAGTTAAATACCACGGGTACTATAAAAATTTTAGTTGCAGCCGCACCATGAACTTGATAGTTAATTTGTTGTGCTTCTATGGTACTACCTAACAGACCTAATTTCAAAGAACTTTCTAAAGCACCTGTTCTAGAACGCGTGCCACCAGGGTAAAATAAGCTATGGCATCCTAAATGTAAAGATAAGCTTGAATAAGCCTTTAGAGTAGTTAAATAAGCCACGTCTTTCTTACGCCTATCTACTTTATAAGTACCTAGTTTATTCATAAAATAAGCAAAGAATTGCCGGTTGAATAAATTGAGGCCTGCGCCATAAGTAAAAGGTGGTAGTCCTAGCGTTTCTATAACCCATCCTATTAATACTGAATCGAAATGACTACAATGGGTAGGCACCATTACAACAGTTCCCAGGCGTGCTAGTTGACGTAACTCATTAATGGATCCCAATATTGGAATTTGTTCTTGCAGCCTAGCTCTAATCTGTGGTAGTGTACGTAGACGGCGAGGATTTACAGGATTTAGCAGCCTATTTAATGTATAAGAAGCGGTAGCTTGTGCTAATCGATAGTGCCATAAATTAAATCCTCCTACTATCTCTTTTGCATAATGTAGTGTTATGTCTTTTAATAACTCAGGAAGCGGCACCTGCTCTTGATTTAATGCATCTATTTTTTGCGCCCAAAAACTAGCATCATCTTTAGCATCTACTTTCCATTGCATTCTTTGCAGGCGTGCTTGGTCTTGGGCTAGTGATTTTGCTAGATTTTTACGTAAAGCTAGGGTATTTGGTTGCAGCGTTAGTATATCCGCAACAGCTTTATCACTAACTGATTGTACAAAAGCATCTTTATCCTGATACATTTTTACAATAGGCCAGTCGGTAGGGTTAGCTAAAATGGGGTCGTATCGTAACTTCCTATACATTATAATTTACTATTTTTGTATACTATACTATATACACATAAGTCAGCTTACAAAACGTCCAAGATAATATAAAAATATTAAGCTAGCTAATCCTATATATATCTCTTTGAACAAGTTTTAATAACATGCCTAAAGCTAATATCTATTATTTTGTAGAAGATATACAGTTTAAGTTACCTAATCCAAAAATTATTACGGATTGGATACATAACGTTATACAACAAGAAAATTGCCAGCTTGTTAATCTCAATTTTATCTTTTGTTCGGATAATTTTTTACACAAGAAAAACTTGAAGTACTTACAACATGATACACTTACTGATGTAATTACCTTTAGTTATGCTGAGGATCAAAAGAATATAGAAGGAGAAATTTATATCAGTATAGAGCGTGTTTCGGACAATGCTACAACTTACCAAATAGATTTTTGGCAAGAACTTTATACAGTAATGATACATGGTGTATTACATCTATTGGGTTATAATGATGAGACATTATTAGAGCAAGAAGAGATGCGTAAAAAAGAGAGTATATACATGCTTGCTAATCGTATTGTTAATCTTCACTAGCCAGATTATAGCGTGAAATAATAGGTAAATTCTTTGTCTTTTTTGACTAACCAGTTAGCACATTTACCCCTTTGTATTTTCAATTAATTTTAGCTGTTTTTATACTTATTTAAGTATTACAAATAGCATATAAATCCTAGTTTATTCCAAAAAAAATTCGTATTATAATAATATGGAGAAGCTAATATAAGGAAGTCTTTTCCTTACATAAGTTTCAAAAATTATGTATCACTTTTCAAATCTTGAACAAGAAATGAATTACCGAAAAACAAAAACAATACAAAAAGCAACCCTGGCTAAGAGAGGGATATCAGGCGCCCTTCTTTTATTCTTGCTATTGGCAGCACAATGTACTTCAAATGAACATGCTGGCATATCTGGAGGTCAAAATCATAATCTACCTATAGATCCAAAAGATAAGGAAAATTCTAAGGCTAGAAATAAATTCTTGTCGGAATCTTTGGGTTATTCTTTAAACCATGGGCAGGCGGGGCTTGAACATAAGATTATTCTAGATGCTCAAGCAAATGTAGGCAAGGATGGCGAAGTATTAACACGCAAGGATAGCTATAAACAAAAAGACACTGCTTACTTACCTAGCAAAAAAGATGGTATTAGGTATTTTGCACAAATAGCACGTAAATCTGTAGTAGGAGATAAAGAAAAACTTAATGCTGCTAACAAACGTAGAGCAAAAAGCGGAGCGCTAGAAATTGAAGAAGGAATCCATGGGGTAATGAAAGAGGTATTTGATAAATTTTTAGGGACAAAAAATGCTAATACAGCAAAACATCCTAGATTTTATGTAGTGGCTCACTATATGGGTTTATCAGATAAGATGAGGGCAGCTGTTCTTACGGGTCCTAATAAAGATAATAATCCAGAGCTTATCAAGCAGTTGAGAAAATATTTAGAAGAGTTTGTAGACCAAGTTAAGAAAGTAAGACCTGATGGTGAAGGTGTAGAAATTATAATCCCTGTAAAAGGAAGCGAACTTGAGTACCAAACACCATCAAAAGGTTCTGTTGTGTTAAAAATAAAGCAAATGACAGGAGTAGAGAGAAGAAAGCACTATACTTTAGATAAGGACTTATCAAAAGAACTTGATGGTGTAATTAAAAAAGTTGAAGACGGAATCAATGTACTTGATAAAGAATTAAAATAATATTTTAGATAGCAACTGTATAAAATCAACAGTTGATCAATTGTCAAGTCAAGCATTACCTAGGGGTTTTTAAAACCTCTAGGTAATGTTTTTTATACAAGCAATATTCTTCTAAGAAATTCTATAAATTAAAAATCATCAAACAAACAACCAATTATATTTACTAAATTGCTAATAAAAGTATAATATGCGACGTACCAAAGATAGGAGGATCTTAAATCTCTCGTAAAATTATGTATGAAAAATTGCCAGACAATTTCTTTACAAAAGTCCATGAAATAGTTAAATTAATTCCTCCAGGTCGTGTAACTACTTATGGGGCAATTGCTCATTATATAGGGCTTAAGAAGAGCGCACGTATGGTAGGTTGGGCACTTAATCAAACCAAGCATAACAAAGATATACCCGCGCATAGAGTAGTAAACAGACAAGGACTGTTGACAGGCAAACAACATTTTACTTCCAATGCAAGTATGGAGCAACTGCTTCAGCAAGAAGGAATTAAAATCAAAAATAATCAGGTACAAGATCTCCAAGCTATCTTCTGGACCCCTGAGGAATTAGAAATTGAGTAGATATAAACAACAATGGATGGTAAATATAATAGCTTATTAGTAATGTAAATATGACTTTATATATCACCTTTAACATGCTTAACAAGAAACCGATCAGTTTCTAATAATTCTAAAACAAGTTTTTCAGAAATTTTTATTACCTTCCTCTTCCAAGTTGAATAAAACATTGTTACAGGCTCATTTGTTCCTGTGGCGATCAACTCACACGTAAACCTTAGGAAAGTTAATTCAAGCTATAAAAATTATATGTTACGGTATCACGCAATAGATTCAAGTTTGTTTATAAATAATAGGAAAAAACTAATCCAGTACCTAAAGCCAAACTCCTTAGCAATACTGAATGCCAATGATATTATGCCTACCAATGCAGATGGCATAATGCCTTTTCGACAAAATAATGATCTTTTCTATCTCTCCGGTATCGACCAAGAAGAGACAAAACTAGTTATCTATCCAGATGCTCCTAAAAATGGATGGAAAGAAATACTTTTTATAAAAAAAACTAACGAGCATATTGCCATATGGGAAGGCCAAAAATATACTCAGGAAGCAGCACAGACTACCAGTGGTATAACCAATGTTTATTGGCTTGATGAATTTGATGCAATTCTACCTATGCTGATGTCACAGGTAGAATATGTATACCTTAATAGCAATGAGCATATACGTGCTGAAAGTCCTGTAGAAACTAGAGACATGCGTTTTACTGCTTGGTGCAAGCATAAATATCCTTTACACAAATATGAACGACTTGCACCGATTATGCATCAGCTAAGAGTGATTAAATCTGAGATAGAAATAGATTTAATCAAGCAAGCTTGTTCTATTACTGAAAAAGGGTTGCGTCGTATTCTGCCTATGATTAAACCAGGCGTTATGGAATACGAAATAGAGGCTGAGCTTATCCATGAATTTATTCAGAATCGTTCACGTGGATTTGCCTACGCACCTATTATTGCATCTGGTACCAATGCATGTGTATTACATTATAATAGCAATAACCAAGCTTGTCAGGCAGGTACCACCATTTTAGCAGATTTTGGTGCTGAATATGCCAATTATTGCTCAGACCTTACACGTGTTATACCGGTCAGTGGCCGCTTTACTGCACGCCAACGAGCTGTATATAATGCTGTGTTACGTATTATGCATGAGGCAAAAAAAATGTTAGTACCCGGCAATGATTTAAATACCTACCACCAAGCATTAGGCGAAGTAGTAGAAAAGGAATTAGTCCAATTAGGACTTTTGCATATAGCAGATATTAACAATCAAGACCTCAGCAAGCCAGCTTATAAGAAATACTTTATGCATGGCATCTCTCACCATCTTGGCTTGGATGTGCATGATGTAGGCAACATCTATAAGAAATTTGAGCCAGGGATGGTATTTACAGTAGAGCCAGGTATCTATATCCGTGAAGAAGGTTTAGGGATGCGGTTAGAAAATAATATTGTAATTAGGGAAAATGGTATAGAAGACTTAATGGCTACTATTCCTTTGGAAATTGATGAAATAGAGGCGTTAATGTACCAGAAATAGATAGGCTAGGTGTTTAGTCTCTTGGTAAAGGTATTAATGTTTTGGTGAAAAAGCTGAAGATTTTTCACCCATTGCTCCTCTATTATAATCGACAAGGAGCTTTACCCCTTAATGCCTTGAGTCTATCAGCAAAATTATAAGCTAACAAGAAATCATTTAAATGATGCTCTAGCTGCTGATGGCTGCTATAATAATAGCTCTAGTGGCTTGTTTAATAGTTCTATTCATTCGCTCTACCTGTCCATTAGTCCATAGGTGGGCTACTTGAGTCCTTCTATGTTCAATGCCTTCTTGCTTACAAATACGATCAAACATATGCTCGAGCGCTAATTCTCCTTCTTTTCTATTTGTAAAGTACGCGTTCACTACCTTTAAAATGAGCCAAAAACGCATATTTTTTTAGTGACTAGCTATAAAAACTATTGTTTATGGTTAGTATACGGTTAATTTTATAGCTGCTTCATATTTTATTCTTAGCAACCAAGTGCTTTTTATATTTAAAATAACGTATTTCTAGTATTGGCAGACCCGTGAATGCGTACCTTATAACTATCAAGAAGCATGTTTGAAGTTTATAAATTAATCTATAATTGTAATGTTAAAACGTAGATTATGTTTTTACTAAAAAATCATGGAAAACCTTCAAAATAATTTTAAACACCTTTATTCCTCTTAATAAGCTTGTCCAAATACTACCCTTTGCTTAGAAGGCTTTCCAGTATAAATACATACGCCTGGTTCTGTATTCACCTCTAGTGGGATACAACGAATTGTAGCTTTAGTTTCAGCGTGTATCTGCCTCTCTGTTTCTTTTGTGCCATCCCAATGTGCTAGAATAAAACCACGTTTTTGACTTATTGCTGTTTTGAATTCTTCATAACTGTTTACTTGGTAAGTATTTTGTTCTCTGAATTCATAGGCACGCTGATACAAATTATCATGTATGCTATCCAGCATACTCTTAACTACTACAATGATATTATCTGTTGGTACCGTTGTTTTTTCGCTTGTATCCCTTCTAGTTAATTCTACCGTGTTATTGGCCAGATCATTAGGCCCTATGGCCATTCTAATGGGTACGCCTTTTAGTTCATATTCTGCAAATTTCCAGCCTGGTTTGTGCTCATCTCGTCCATCCAATTTAGCGCTTATATTATGTGCAATAAGCTGTTGTTGAATATGTTGTGCTTGTTGTTGTATAGCTTCTTTTTCTTCTTGGGTTCGGTAAATAGGGATAATAACTATCTGTATAGGTGCTACACGTGGAGGTAATACCAACCCTTTATCGTCCGAGTGTGTCATAACAAGGGCACCTATCAAACGAGTAGTAAGGCCCCAAGAAGTGCCCCATACATAATCTAATTGGCCAGCTTGGTTAGTAAAGGTTACCTCAAAGGCTTTCGCAAACCTTTGCCCTAAAAAATGAGAAGTGCCTGCCTGTAAAGCTTTGCCATCTTGCATCAAAGCCTCTATAGTATACGTTTCTTCTGCGCCAGCAAAGCGCTCATGCTCGGTTTTGATACCTTTTAAAAAGGGTATGGCTAAATAATCTTTTCCAAAATCAGCATAGATATTTAACATCTGTAATGCTTCTTGCTCTGCTTCTGCTTGAGTAGCATGGGCTGTGTGCCCCTCTTGCCATAAAAACTCAGCGGTTCTTAAAAAAAGACGTGTGCGCATCTCCCAGCGTACCACATTGCACCACTGGTTGATTAGTAAAGGTAAGTCTCTGTAAGATTGAATCCAGTTTTTGTAACTGTTCCAAATAATGGTTTCTGAGGTGGGCCGTACAATAAGCTCTTCTTCTAGCTTGGCAGAAGGGTCTACAACGACTTGTTGCCCGTCTTCTGTTGCCTTAAGTCTATAATGGGTAACAACAGCACACTCTTTAGCAAAGCCTTCCACATGGGCTGCCTCACGATTTAAATAAGATTTAGGTATGAAAATAGGAAAATAAGCATTCTCATGGCCTGTTGCTTTAAACGCTTTATCTAATATGGCTTGCATTTTTTCCCATATAGCAAATCCATAAGGTCTAATAGTCATACAGCCGCGTACAGCAGCATTCTCTGCTAGTTCAGCCCTTTTAATTATTTCATTGTACCACTCGCTAAAATTTTCAGCTCTTGTGGGTAGTTTTTTATGCATATAAACAGTTATTTGAATCGCAAAGCTAGCAATCTAAGAACTCGCTAACAAAGCTTATTTTACTATTTGCGTTTGTAATATAAGGTGGAACTATTTTCTGATTGCAATAGTCGTGTTGCCATCTGTCGTAGTTCTTCTAATGTAACATTTAATATATTATCAACATTGGTGTTGACCATATTGGTATCCCCTAGCAACGTGGCATAAGCAAGCTCCTCTGCACGGTTTGTTATATCGACTGTATCATATACAAAAGATGCTTCTAAGTGGTTTTTCGCTTTTTCTAGTTCAGCTTCTGTAAATCCATTAGTTTGTATTGTATGGATGACATCACACAAGTTTTGTTCAGCTTCTTTTAATGTTATCTCTTCATTAACCCTACCCGAAATTACTAGTAAGCCTGGATCAATGGTTTCAGTTGTATAGCTACCTATGGTATTAAAACACTCTCTGGTTTCTATGAGTTCTTGGTATAATGTAGAAGATTTACCAATACCTAATGCGGTACATAGGACTTCTGTAGCATAATATCCTTTTTCTAATCGACCAGGCGCATGATAAGCTTTATAAATAGCATCCAAGGGTACATGTTGCTCAACAGTTTTTGTTCTAGTAGTTTTTTGAATAGGTTCTTGAGAAAACTTTTTATCAGGTACTTTCCCAGCTGCAATAGGCTCAAACCACTTTTTGCTAAGTTGCTTGACTTGCTCTAGCGTTACTCCACCGGCTACCACTAATACAGCGTTGTTGGGTACATAGAATTTACTAAAAAAGGCTTTTACATCTTCCATAGAAGCCTGTTCAATATGGCTAATCTCTTTACCAATTACAGGCCATTGGTAAGGATGTTGAGTATAAGTTAATCCAGTTAACTGGCCCCATGCATCTCCATAAGGTTGGTTAAGATATACTTCTTTAAATTCTTCAATAACAACCTTTCTTTGTACTTCTAACCCCTTTTTGTTGAATGATAAACCTAACATACGATCAGATTCTAACCAAAAAGCTGTTTCCAAATTAGCAACTGGTAAAGTGCAATGGTAGCTAGTCACATCAGAGCTAGTATAGGCATTGTTGGTACCTCCTACTTGCTGAAGAGGTTCGTCATATGAGGGTATATTCTGGGAGCCACTAAACATTAGATGTTCAAATAGATGTGCAAACCCTGTTTTATGTGGTTCTTCGTCTCTAGCGCCTACATAATACATGAGATTAACGGCTGCTATTAAACTATTGGGGTCCTCATGCACAACCACCTGTAATCCATTTTCTAATGTAAAACCTTCAAATTTTATCATATATAATATCCAATTTTTTTCAAAAGTAAGGCACAATCAACCCAGAACATATTTAGGATCGAAATACTTATTTTAAAATTCTTATTAACTTAATTTAAACAATAAAGCTCAAATTAAACGTAAATGTTTAATGGTCTTATAATAAAAGTATAAGACCATTCGTAGTTTTTTGTATGATTATGATATAAATATATCTATAATGAAAAATTATTTATTAAGGTAATGGAAATTGAAGCATATAGTTACCAATCTCTTTTCTAATAGAGTCAATTTTAGACTCATTTTCATGATTCTTTAAGACATCGTCGATCCATGCAGCTATTTGTTCCATGTCTGTCTCTTGCATACCCCTAGTAGTAACAGCAGGCGTACCAATACGTATACCGGAAGTGATAAGGGGTGACTGGTCATCAAATGGTACCATATTTTTGTTAAGTGTGATAGAAGCTTTTATCAACGCTTCCTCTGCTAACTTTCCTGTAATTCCTTTATTCCTTAAATCAATGAGTATCAAATGGTTATCTGTTCCGCCAGAAACAATATTATAGCCTCGCTTAACAAAAGACTGTGCTAGCTGACGTGTGTTTTTTTGTACTTGTAGAATATAATTGAAATAGTCATCGCTCATAGCCTCTTGGAATGCAATAGCTTTTGCTGCAATAATATGTTCTAAAGGACCTCCTTGTATGCCTGGAAATACGCTAGCATCAAGTAAGGTAGACATACTTTTTAATTTCCCCTTAGTTGTTTTTTTGCCAAAAGGGTTCTCAAAATCTGCACCCATCAGAATCATACCACCTCGAGGACCACGTAATGTTTTATGTGTTGTTGTTGTTATAAAATGGCAATAAGGGACTGGATCATTTAGCAAACCACGGCTAATAAGCCCAGCAGGGTGAGAAATATCTGCTAAAAGAAGAGCTCCTACTTGATCAGCAATAGCACGTAGACGTTTATAATCCCAATCACGGCTATAAGCAGATGCACCACAAATAATTAACTTAGGGTTTACTTGCTCTGCTATGGTTCCTACTTCTTCCCAATCAATTAAACCTGTTTCTGGTTGAACACCATAAAAATGAGACTCATATAATTGACCAGAAAAGTTCACAGGAGATCCATGCGTTAGATGCCCACCATGTGCTAAGTTAAACCCTAAAATCTTATCGCCTGGTTCTAATACAGCAAACATAACAGCAGCATTGGCTTGCGAGCCTGAATGTGGCTGTACATTAGCCCAGCTAGCATGAAAAAGGGATTTTGCACGTTCTATAGCTAATGTTTCTATTTCATCTACTATTTCGCATCCTCCATAGTATCTCCTTCCAGGTAGCCCTTCTGCATATTTATTGGTTAGTATACTACCTGCTGCTTCCATAATTTGTTGAGAAACAAAGTTTTCAGAAGCGATCAGCTCCAGGCCCTCATTTTGGCGCTGATATTCTTTTTCAATTAGTGTAAATATTTGCGTATCTCTTAACATGTTAGATGGCTTTTAAGTTGCTTATGCTTTGTTGGCAAACAAAGTATAAGCTTTTATCATAAATCATTTTATTATCTAGCAAGCAACCTATCTACCCATATAAACCATCAAAATAGCTATGTCTGCTGGGGAGACACCACTAATTTTAGATGCTTGGCCAATCGTAGTAGGCTTGTGTTTTTTTAGCTTTTCGCGTCCTTCCGTAGAAAGTGCTTTAATTTGTGTATAATCAAATCCAGGTGAAATATGACAATTTTCTAGCCTTTTAAATTTCTCTACTAGCTCTTTTTCTTTTTGAATGTACATTTCATACTTTGCCTGAATCTCAGCTTGTTCTATTACCTCTATTCCATAATTTTCTAAAGCATTGCTTAAGCTCTCATGGTACTTTTTCAGAATAGATATGGTAAGTTCAGGCCGTTTTAATAACTGGTATATAGTTTGTCTCTCTCTAATAGGTACTATACCAGATTCAATAAATGAATTGTTGGTTGATTCAGGATTTAATTTTAATTCTTTCAGTGTGTCTATCAATTGGTTGATGTGAAGTTGCTTTTTTTGTACTTCGCTCATGCGTTTTTCGTCTGCCAAACCAATTTTATATCCTAATTCTGTTAAGCGTAGGTCAGCATTATCCTGTCTAAGCAAGATTCTAAATTCAGCCCTAGATGTAAACATTCGATAGGGCTCATCAGAAGATTTTGTGATTAAATCATCTATTAAAACACCTATATAAGCCTCAGAACGAGAAAAAACTACTTTGCCTAATTCATTTATATTCCGATGCGCATTAATGCCTGCTACCAAGCCTTGGCAAGCAGCTTCCTCATAACCAGTAGTGCCATTAATTTGGCCTGCAAAGTATAGATTAGAGATTAAACGTGTTTCTAAGGTATCATTTAGTTGAGTAGCCGGGAAATAATCATACTCAATAGCATAGCCAGGTCTAAACATTTTTGCATTTTCAAAGCCTGGTATGGCCCTTAAAGCATGGTACTGTATATCTTCTGGTAAAGAACTAGAAAATCCATTTACATAAACCTCAATGGTATTCCATCCTTCTGGCTCTACGAAAATTTGGTGTCTTTCTCGTTCTGCAAAACGTGTTATTTTATCTTCTATAGAAGGGCAATATCGAGGTCCTTTGCCTTGAATGCGTGCATTAAACATGGGCGATTGGTCAAATCCTTTTTCCAACAGCTCATGAACCCTCTTATTAGTATAGGTTACATGACAGCTTCTCTGCTTTGTAAGTGGTATAGTGCTATCCAGAAATGAAAATTTACTTGGATTCTCATCTCCTGGTTGTTCTTCCATGCATGTATAATCAAGCGTTCTACTATCTACCCGTGGTGGAGTACCTGTTTTCATTCTTCCTGATTCAAAGCCAAGGTTGGTAAGTTGTTCTGTGAGCCCTGTGGCCGATTTTTCACCTGTACGACCTCCTTTAAATTGTTTTTCTCCAATATGAATTGCACCATTTAAAAAAGTTCCATTGGTTAAAATAACAGCTTTAGCTCTAATAGAAAGGCCCATAGCTGTTTTTACGCCTATTACTCTCCCATTCTCAATCAGAATTTCTTTTACAAGATCTTGCCAAAAATCTAAGTTATTTATCTGTTCTAATGCTAGACGCCATTCTTCTGCAAATCGCATTCTATCACTTTGTGCACGAGGACTCCACATAGCCGGCCCCTTAGACTTGTTAAGCATACGAAATTGAATCATAGACTTATCGGTAATAATACCAGATAATCCACCCAACGCATCTATTTCACGTATAATTTGCCCTTTGGCAATACCTCCCATAGCAGGGTTGCAAGACATTTGGGCAATAGTTCCCATATTCATTGTAATAAGCAGTACGTGGGAACCCATTCTCGCAGCAGCAGCAGCAGCTTCACATCCGGCATGGCCTGCACCTACTACAATAATATCATATTCAGAAAACATGGCTTTAAATGGTTTGTATAGTATAAATTGTATAGTGTTTCACGTGGAACTTTATCAGTCTCTATAAATGGCTAAGTAAAATAATTAATTAGGAATTTATTCTAAATTTATTAGAAAATAAGTAAAGATAAAATGAACTAAATATACAAATTATAATTGATAAAGCATAGAAAATAAGCTGTGAATTTAGTTGTTCCTATAGTGTCGTAAAATAGAATGGTCCATTTTTTGTAAAATTGAAGTATAGTATACAGTGACGTTTAGTCCCTAGGCTTTCCTACTATTGGCTGCCTACTTCAAATAAGCTATGGCACAGTTTAGCAATTGATAAAAGTATGGGGAGAACAAACAAATCTACCTGCTACCCAAGAGACAGTAGAGCTAGATGAGTTTGCATACGTATGTAGGCTCAAAAAAATTACTGTTGGGTATGGATTGCTGTTGATAGGCTTAGTAAACGGTTTCTCACGTATGTGTGTGGAGGACGACCAAGCAAAACAGGATCAAGATTATCGTAAGTTTATTCCAAAACATATATACAAAGCAAGTCAGAGACATACACTGTTGAGAGGTATAACAGTTTGATTAGGCATTATTGAGCCAGATTTAAGCGTAAAGTGAAATGTTATATCAAGCAGATACATATGATTTAGAAGTCGCTTAACTTATCGATGGCTAAACTCGATAATTAATTATCTATATTAATTTAACAATATCTAATTTAATAATGGAGTGCCTTTAATAGATATAGCTGTATGCATATAATCTTATACAATTCTAAAATAATAGAACAGTAAAAGCTACAAGCTTTTCTATAGTTTATAGATAGCTTACTAAGCTATAAATTATAAATGCTTTTAGTTTACCATTTGACAGTCATGTTTATAAGCCATGTATAATAATTTTTTACAGAAAAAATCTTTACTTTTACTTGCAGTTAAGGATGTATTCTATGCTTGTAAAAGTTACAAGGGTAGAATACATCTATTCTGTCTATACTAATTAGCTATCTAAAAATTTTAAATAGGTAAATTTCCAGTGCAAGCAAAAGATTTAATTTCCCTGTATACAAGAAATAATTGGATAAAAGAATTACTAAATAACATATGTAATTCCTCACATTCATTTATTCGTTTAAAAGGCCTAGCTGGTAGCTTACCGGCTATATTAGGTGCTGCTTTACATCAATTAAATAATTTTACACAGATATTTATTTTACAGGATAAAGAGGCAGCTGCTTATTTATATACAGACTTGCTTAATTTACTTGGCCCTCAGAAGGTAGTACTATATCCAGCTATAGAATATCAGACAGACAGCAAAGCTTTTTTAGATACTGCAGCTAACTTAATGCGTAATGAAATTTTACAGCAGCTTAGACAAAGCAATAAAGTCTCTAAAATTATTGTGACATACCCAGAAGCCATTGTTACAAAAGTGATAAGCCAAGATAGTTTAACTAAAAATAGCTGGAGTATACAACCAAAGGAAAAACTAGTTTTATCAGAGTTTGTTGATACACTTATTGACAAAGGGTTTGAAAAAGTAGATTTTGTATATGAAGCAGGCCAGTTTGCAATTAGGGGTGGCATTATAGATATTTTTTCTTATGGCAGCCAGCTTCCATATCGAGTAGAGCTGCTAGGAAATGAGATAGAAAGTATACGTCTTTTCAATCCTTCTAATCAACTTTCAACAGAGAAGGTAAAAGAAGCTATCTTACTTTCTTATACTGAACCATTTAATACAACCATAACCTATCAATCTTTCTTTGATTATTTACCTGAAGAATCAGTTGTGTGGTTAAAGGATTATGAAATGGTGATTAATGCACTGAAAAATAAAAGAGAGGAATTAAATGGCCGCCCTCAACAGATAAGTAACTCAGCCACTTCTAGTACTACAGAGAAGGTAGAATTAGACAAAATATTATACGAGCATATCGAAGACTGGGAGAAAAATATAAGAAGATTTACTTGTGTAGAATTTGGGAATAGATTTTACCTGGAAAGTGAAGAAGTAATTGAGTACAAAGCTTCATCACAGCCTAGTTTTAACCAACAACTTAGTTTATTAGCTGAAAATCTACAGCAAAATCAAAAGCTAGGATTAGAAAACCTTATATTGGTTGAATCTACAAGCCAGTTTGAGCGTTTGGCTAATATGCTTGAAGAGCTGGATATAAAAGTACAATTCAAGGCATTGCCAATAGGGATCAGCCAAGGTTATATAGATTATCAGATAGGTATAGCGTGCTATACAGAACATCAAATATTTGGCCGCTATTACCGTTATAAATCACCTCAAAAATATTCTAAGAGCCAAGCATTTACACTGAAAGAGCTTAATAATCTACAACCAGGTGATTATGTAGTACATATCGATCATGGTATTGCTCGTTTTTCTGGGCTTAGTAGGGTTTCTGTAAATGATAAAGTGCAAGAAGTACTAAGGCTTGTATATAAGGATAATGATGTCGTTTACCTTAGCCTACATGCTTTGCATAAAATTTCTAAATATACAGGTAAAGAAGGCATTGTTCCTACAATGAGCAAGCTTGGTAGTGGTGCTTGGGAGCAGAAAAAGTCAAAGGTAAAGCATAAGGTGCAAGTTATTGCCAAAGAACTTATTCAGCTATACAGTAAGCGAAAATATGCTCCTGGATTTGCATTTAGTAAAGATACATTCTTACAAGCTGAAATGGAATCATCTTTTATATATGAAGATACTCCTGACCAAGCATCTGCTACTGCAGATGTTAAAAAAGATATGGAGGCACCACATCCTATGGATAGATTGGTATGTGGTGATGTAGGGTTTGGAAAGACAGAAGTAGCTATTCGAGCGGCTTTTAAGGCTGTATACGACCGTAAACAAGTTGCTGTATTGGTCCCTACCACTATTTTAGCCTTACAACACTATGAATCTTTTAAGAACAGATTATCTAATTTTCCTGTTGATGTTAAGTATGTCAATCGATTTAAATCCAAGCAGGAGATTAAAAGAATCCAAGAAGCTGCAGCACAAGGTAAAATAGATATACTAATTGGTACCCATACAATTTTAGGTAAAGCATTTGAGTTTAAAGATTTGGGCTTATTAGTTGTTGACGAAGAGCAAAAGTTTGGAGTAAAGGCTAAAGATCGTATTAAAGAGTTTAAGGTAAATGTAGATGTGCTAACCCTTACTGCAACACCTATTCCTAGAACATTGCATTTTTCATTGATGGGTGCCAGGGATTTAAGTATTATTGCTACCCCTCCTTCTAACAGACAACCTGTGCAAACTTCCATACACACTTTTGACAAAAAGATTGTACAAGATGCAATCCACTACGAGGTACAACGAGGTGGACAAGTATTTTTTGTACATAATCGAATAAATAATATTCAAGAAGTAGCAAATATGCTTTATAAGCTAGTTCCTGAATACAGAATTGGTATTGCACATGGCCAGATGGATGGAGACCAGCTAGAGAAAAAGATGCTTACTTTTATAGCTGGAGGATATGATATTTTGGTTTCAACCAACATCATAGAATCAGGCCTAGATATTCCCAATGCCAATACCATTATTATCAACGATAGTCATATGTTTGGGCTTTCAGATTTGCACCAAATGCGTGGGAGGGTTGGCAGGTCTAACAAGAAGGCTTTTTGTTATTTAATAGCTCCACCTAACTCTAGCCTTACTGAAGAAGCCCGCAAGCGATTAAGTACTTTAGAGGAATTTACAGAATTAGGAGATGGATTTAAAGTGGCTATGAGAGATTTGGATATTCGAGGTGCCGGTAATTTGTTAGGCGCTGAACAGAGTGGATTTATAGCCGATGTAGGATTTGAAGCCTATTGTAAAATTCTAGATGAAGCAGTGCAAGAACTTAAAGAAAGTGAATTCAAAGAGTTATTCGCAGAAGAGCTAGCTCGTAAAGGTCAGTTGTCTAATATAGATTGTACGCTTGAAACAGATTTGGAATTATTAATTCCTACTAGCTATGTAAACAATGATACCGAACGTCTAAGGCTTTATACTAAACTAGATAACATAGAAAACGAAAAAGGTTTGGAAAACTTCCAGGTTGAAATACAAGATAGATTTGGTGCTCTACCAACGTCAGTCCAAGAACTTATTAAAGCTGTAAAACTTAGATGGGTAGCTAAAAAGCTATGTTTACAGAAGATAAGGCTAAAAGATAATATTATGCGGTGTTATTTTATTCCTTCGCCACCAAAAACTGTTTTCTCTGAAACCTTGAACTGTATACTTAATTATATACAGGAACATCCTCAACGTTGTCAGCTGAAAGAACTTAAAAATCAACTAAGCTTAACTATACATGCCATTAATACTGTAGAGGAAGCATATGAAATTTTGAAATGTCTATGGAATAATAAAGAGTTTTGTGATTAACCAGCTAATTATTTGTGAGTAAAATTTAGATTTCTTAAAGTGTTATTCACTAGCAATGGATATTAGAGCTGCTGCGAAAGAGATAAAATAAAGTAGGAATTTGAATAAAACAGAGAGAGAATCTTGCCAGTAGCGATGCTATTTGTTAAAAAGCATGCTTGAAGTTTATCATACCCGCTATAATATTAAAGCGCAGGTTATATTTCTTCTGAAAGTTACGGTAAACTTCTGACATAATCTTAAATACCTTGATCTCTCTTATCTTATGCTCTACCTTCATACGTATGGAGGATAGCTTTCTGTTATGTTCTTTCTGCTCCTTGGTTAATGGCCGCTTACGGCTCTTTTTGTAGGGTATCATGACATTGCTCTGTATCTTTTGCCAGCCTTGATAACCACTATCTGCTAGCTTTAAGCTTTCTTTAGGTAAGAGTTTTTCTCCTTTACGGATTTTAAAGTCATGCACTTTTCCTTTATGAGATTTGGATACAGAGAGTATTTTTCCATCTTCTCCCATCACTATCTCTGTTTTTATAGTATGTCTCTTTTTCTTGCCTGAATATGATTTCTTTTGCTTTTTACTAGGTCTTTGCGTAGGCTGTTCACTCACATCTGCTAATATGCGCAATACCTTTTCTGAGGTTAAGCTGCGATCTTTTTTAATGCTAATCTTCTTAGCTAGTAATGGCTCCATTTTTCGCGAGCAAGCGGCATATGTTAGAGTTGTGTAAGTTAAACAAATAGCCTAAAAACACATGGCTAATATAAGTGCGATAATACATGAGTACACAGAGCAATTTATCTTCCAAGGTAGGTAAATGACTCATCCTACCATGGCGCAGCTTACTCGATTCTAGCTCTTCAAAGAGAGGCCTTACTTTTAAAACTAATTTATCAAATGTTTCTATACTTAAGCCAGTTATTCTTCTAAAGTTATAGGGATGTTTGCTTATCCTGGTGTAGGTTAAATGCATACTTATTCCTTTTATATAATAAGAATTACATCTTAACCCTTTTTATCTTCTTTGTCAACCTTTTTCGCAGCAGTTCTATTGTATTGATTGCTAAATAAAGCTTCGCATTAGTTGTAAACAAAAATTTGATAGGTATCTGTTCAGAGGTCTATATTGTCTTAGAATTAGTAGAAGATACCAATTCCATTTGCCAACCAACTGACAAATGGTTGTCTATGGTTGGTATATATGCAATTTATGGTTAGTAGCCGGTGCTCTATAGGCGAAGATTCCGTTCCTAGTTAAAAGAAGTAATTTTTTCTGTACAGACCTGTGAACAGATACATTTGACAGTTAAAATAGAACTCATTATACAGCAGGTTGTGCGAGCTCAAAAATGCTTTTAGGTTCTTCTTTACAGTTTGTTTGGTTATTTAATTAGCCAAGTACAGCTAGATATACACAAACAGTATATACTAATAAAAATCTAGCTGCACTTGTACATATTCTAAAAAATTTAATGGTACCTTAATCAATAATCAGTTCAGGATGTGTTAATGTTTCGCCCATTTGTAGCTTCCAAAGATTAGCATACACATTATCATGCTGGAGCAATTCTTCATGTGTTCCTTGCTCTGCAATTGATCCCTTCTTTAATACAAAGATTTTATCGGCATGTTTAACCATAGAAAGTCGATGAGCAATAAGTATCATTGTCCTTCCTTGCCCAATCTTAGATAATGACCTTTGAATGGCCAATTCAGTAGCATTATCAACCGAAGAAGTCGCTTCATCTAGAATAAGAATAGTTGGATTACGTACAATAGCTCTTGCAATAGCAAGGCGTTGTTTTTGCCCTCCTGACAGGTTCTGGCCACGTTCTCCAATTATTGTGTCGTACCCTTCTGGAAGCCTCATAATAAACTCATGTGCTGCTGCATTTTTTGCTGCTTCTATAATTTGTTCAGGAGTAGCTTCTACATAACCATAGCTAATATTCTCAGCTATAGTACCTTCAAAAAGAAAGGGTTCTTGGCTTACAAAACCTAACTGTTTCCTTAAGCCTGGAAGAGAAAGTTCTCGGATTTCTTTATTATCAAAGAAAATTTTACCTGAAGTAGGTAGGTAAAACCCTAATAGCAGATGTAATAAGGTGGATTTACCAGCTCCTGTGGCACCTACGAAGGCTATATGCTGTCCGGGTTCTGTTGCAAAGGTAAGGTTATGCAAACTAGGTGTATGATTATGATAAGAAAAACTAACATCATCAAATGTAATTCTTCCTTTAATGGGCACTATATTATCAGGGGAGTTTTCGGTTGGTAATTCAAATAAATTTAACAGGCGCTGGGTAGAAGCCATTACGCGCTGGAAATTAATCATGATATCTGCTATTTCTGTAAAAGGCCAAAGTAACCGTTGTGTAAGGAATATAAGAATACTGTAAACACCTACATCTAACTTTTGTTCTATCGTTAATTTACCCCCATAAATTAAGGTTACTAAGATACCTGACAATATAACAAAGCGTATGATAGGGACCAAAAGTGCTCCCCAACGGATAGCATTGAAGCTAGCATCTTTATAAGCCATACTAGCTTTTTCTAGTTTCTTTTTTTCAAGTTGTTCGGCTACTAAACTTTTTGTTGCTAATAACCCTAATAGGCTGTTTGCTAGAAAAGCACCTACAAGCCCTGCTTTTTCCCTTATATTTAGGTAATATGGACTTAGCTTTTTTTGAAACCGAAAGGTACTGTATATAATAATTGGGATAGGAATAACAACAAATATTGCTATTTGAGGCGCGAGGAAAAAGAAGATACTACCTACAAAGATACTAGTACCAATAACCTCAATAATTTTATCTATACCCTCTTCTAAAAATCTTTCAAGCTGGTTGATATCATCGTTGAGAATAGAAAGAAGATTTCCTGTTTTTTGTTTAGAAAAAGAAGTGATAGTACTTTTTTGAACATGTTCAAAGGCTTGCATTCTAAAATTATGTTGTACAATTTGAGCAAGATTCCACCATCGGATAGAAAATAAATATTCAGATAATGATTCTAGCCCATAGGCAACCATTGTCATTAAGCCCAGCAAGATAAGCTGTATCTTAAGGTCACAAAAACCTAAATTGGCTAGCCATGATTGTTCCCTAGCTACTACTGTGTTTACAGCAATACCTAGCAATATCTCTGGCATGAGATCAAATAATTTATTTAGAAAAGAATATAAAGTCGCAGAAAGATATATCCTGCGAAAAGGGCGCATGTAAAGTAATAACTGTAAAAAGGAGCTGGCAAGCGGCTTTTTCATAGTAGTAATTAATATAGATTAATAAAGACTTAAAAAATATCTATTTAGTTTTTGCTTGTACAATCTAACTTGGACGAGTAAAAATAAGAATCTACCATAAATTTTTATTTGCCTTAAACACAAAACCTACAAAGCTATTTATGTATAAGAAATAGTGGCAAATTTATTATAACTTATTCATAATCTACTATGTATATAAAAAAGATCTTTATAGGGTATACGTTTTTGAAACTATACAAGGAGTATGGGCATTACAATACACATTTGATACAGGGGCCATTATGCAAGGGAATGCAAAATTTAGTAGGATAGATGAAGATCATTGTATTATTACCAAGAAGAAGGAATAGTTTATTCTATAAACAAATCATATAGAGAATATGCATATAGTTATGATACTAATAAAATTATGATACTAATAAAATTATGATACTAATAAAATTATGATACATCTTTAACTATACTCATAATCGCTGGGCAATCAATAGCTATAGTGTATATAACTAGACCCGCTGCGAAATCAATATTATAATAAAAGGTAAAAAATCACAAAATAATTGAGAAATAAGATCTCTATTTGAAACGTAAAAAAGCCGTTTTTTTGTTTTGTAAAATAGTAAGTTTTTACTTTAAATATTTAGTAATTCTAGCTATTGAGTGTTTCGCAGCGGGTCTATTAATAATGCTTATGTACTTATCCTCTTGTTTCCTTTTCTAATAAATTTACTATTTCCTTTTTGAGCGTATGGAGTTCGTTCTCATTTGCTATTTTAACAAGTATACCTAATAATTTTGTGTATTTTTCAAGTAAGTGTGTATATTTTCCTTCTATCCTCCATAAATCTGCTGCCCTATCTTCCCTTTTTGGAACAACCATTGAATAGTCACCAATTAAGCTAGATTCTTTTTTTATTTCAGGGAAATCGAGGGTAAAATCGTAGTGTATAATATTCCCCACATCCATAATAAAACGATAACCTAAATTTGCATTATCGAACCTATTATAAAGCGTATTTCGGCTTATTCCTAGCTTTTCAGCTAACTTGGTAAGAGAGTATCCACTCTTTCTAACAATTTTTTCTACTATATGTCCTCTATGTATCATAAAAGGCAAGAATCAACATTAAATGCCTATCTAATAAAGCGATTTGTAGTTGTTTGTGTATAACTTTTATATATAAGTATTCATTTGTGATATTTATAATACATATATGTTTAATTGTAAATTATATGTATATAAATTGATGGATGTGATTATGTATTGTTAGATTATAATAATGTATTTTACTTTATTGCTAGACTATTGTTGTTATATTTCCCTCTTCCTTCCTTATATAAGACTTAATTGGTAAATATAAACTGACTTGTGTATGACTTTTGTTTTTTAGAGAAGTGCTTATATGGCTAACTTAACGTAGTTGTTTATACTTTAAAAGTATACAGGAAATATCTATTGTTATAAAAAAAGACAAGCTAAGCAAGCATTTAGAAATCTGTTAGATAGTTTGTTGGCAGACATAGATCAGTATTATTGAATTTGCTATAGAGAGTCTACCATTAGCCCCAATTAATGGTAAAAATTATCTCAAGTTAACAACGACATATATTATACTGATTCGACAGGCGAGCAAAAAGGAAATGATGATTAGTTGTAATATAGGTTATAATTATAGAATTATTTGTCTAAAATATGAGCATTATCTTGATCTATTGATTATGTTTAGATTACTTTTAAGTATGTGAATTAAAAAATTTATAGAATGTGTCAAGTATATAAGAAAGTTGGATTTTAATATATACTGAATTACCATACTACTTACAAAGTTTACTTAGATTGCATCATTTTATATTGAAAATTACAACATTATATTAAGGTATACATGGCTAATAAGAGTTAATAATAAATTAAATACAGATTTATAATATATGAAACTAATAAAATATACATTTATAGCATTAATAAGTACATTCGTGTTTGCACTTATAGTGGGTTTATTTTTACCATCTAATTACCAAGTAAAAGAATCTATTATCATTGATACGCCAATTAATATTGTTTTTAATGAGGTAAATAGTTTAAGGCAATGGAGCAATTGGTCGCCCTGGCAACAGAAAGATGCTAACATATATATTAATTATGAGGGTCCAGAATCAGGTGTTGGCTGCAAAATGTTATGGGATAGTAAAAATCCTAAAGTAGGCAAAGGTTCTCAAGAAATTGTTAAAAGTGTACCTAACAAACATATTCAAACGGTTTTAAAGTTTGCAGGATGGGATGGCATTACTAAGGCAAGTTGGGATTTTGAAGAACAAGAGCATAATAAGACAACGGTAACTTGGACGTTTAATAGCCAAATAGGAAGAAATATATTGTATAAATATATGTCCCTAATATTTAAGCCAGCTCTGAAAAGAGATTATGCGAAAGGTCTACAACAATTGAAAAAACATGCAGAGCAAAGTTATATGAAGTAATACTAAGCTAGTCGCTTGCTTAGCATATAAAACAATTAGCTTTATAGACAGGCTAAATTTACCTAACTATATATTGCTTAGGCAATAATATTCTTCCTTTAGTGTAAGTTAAGTAGAGTTATCTGGTACACGTTCACGGGTCTGGCAATGCTAGAAACACGTTATTTTAAGTATAAGAAAACACTTGGTTGTTAAGAATAAAATACGTAGCAACTATAAAACCAACCATATACTAACTATCAATAATAATTTTTATAGCTAGTTGCCAAATAAATATATGTTTTTGGCCCATTTTAAAGATAGTAGACCCATGAACGGATACGTTATCTGAATCTATTTACCAATGATAGTTTATGGTGTATGGACTTTGTAAAAATGAAAAATAAAGTCAATATATTACTATAAGCTATGGCTTTATTGGCTAGTAAAAGTAAGTAATAGAAACCTTGTATATGTAGACTTACTTTGAGTTTAGGTGATCTACTTGAAAAGCTGTAGATAAGTATTATAACTATATGTAAAATGTAGTTATTTGAGTTCTGGGTGTAACAATTTCCATATCTTATCTTTGAATTTTTGTAACCCTTCTCCCGTTACTGACGAAATAAAGACACAATCTATTTGTTTAGGTAACAATTTTTTTATTGTTACCTTTTCTTCCGCACCAATTAGATCAAGCTTAGATATAACTAGTATACGTGGTTTTTTAAAAAGGTCTTCGCTGTAGGATTTGAGCTCTTTAAGTAGGCTAGTATATGTTTGTACTATGTTAGCGGTATCATCAGCAGATATCATTAGTACTAAGACTCGGTTTCTTTCTATATGTTTTAAAAATCTTGTTCCTAATCCTTTTCCCATCGAAGCACCCTCTATAATTCCAGGCATGTCGGCCAGTACAAACGAATGTCCTTCTCGGTAGGCTACTACACCTAGCTGAGGTACTAGAGTTGTAAATGGATAATTAGCTATTTTAGGCTTTGCAGCTGAAATAGATGCTAAAAGTGTAGACTTTCCAGCATTTGGAAATCCCACTAGGCCTACTTCAGCAAGCAGCTTTAATTCTAATTTAATCCAACCTTCTTCTCCTGACTCACCTGGTTGTGCGTGTCGGGGGGCTTGTTGTGTAGGAGTTTTGAAATGTACGTTTCCTTGTCCACCTCTACCACCATGCAGCAATATAGTTTGTTGACCGTCTTCAGTAATATCTACAAGTATATTCCCTGAATCAATATCTTTAGCTACAGTTCCTAAAGGTACTTCTAAAATTATACTTGTACCATCAGCTCCCGTACGACATCCACCTTCTCCAGACTTCCCATCTTCGGCCACAATGTGTTTCCTATATTTAAGGTGTAATAATGTAGATAACTGCTTATTACCCTTTAAGATGATATCTCCACCTTTTCCGCCATCGCCACCATCTGGTCCTCCTTTAGGTACAAATTTTTCCCTTCTAAAATGCACGACTCCTGGGCCACCATGCCCAGCCTGTACATATTTTTTTACCTCATCAATAAAGTCAAAAGAAGCCACGTACTTTATTTATAATTATTTTTAGTATAAAAAGTTTACTTATGATAAAGTGGATTAATTACTTGTATTATTCTTTCAAACACATCTTCTACAGGCCCCATACCTTCGACTCGGTAAAGCTTATTTTGCTTTTCGTAATAATCTACTACTGGTAATGTCTCGCTGTGATAAATTTCTAGTCTTGTGGCTATTTTTTCATCACTTTGGTCATCTACACGACCCGATACTTTTGCCCTATCCCTGATTCTTTCTTTTACTATTTCATCAGGTACATCTAAAAAAATGACCGCATCTAGTTGGTGGCCATGTTTTGGAAGTAACTCATCTAGTGAAATAGCTTGGGCTATAGCACGTGGAAAGCCATCAAATAAAAATTTAAAGCCATGCTTTTGGGCTTTTACTTGTTCCTCTACTAAGTCCATAACCACTTTATGAGGTGCTAGCATGCCTTCATTAATATAATTGGAGAGCAGCCTCCCTACTGATGTATCCTGATTAATGTGTTCACGCATTAAATTACCAGGTACAATAGGCGTTAAGTTATACTGACTGACTATTCTTTCACTCTGTGTTCCTTTACCTGCGCCGGGAGGGCCTAATAATACAATATTGGCCATTTTTATACTTTTTAATTAAACTAACTTATGCAAAGTAATGATATTTAAATTTTTATCCTAAGTTATGAACAAATATTTAACTAATATACTCAAAATCTGTATACTTTGTGAGTGCATGTGGGATCTTAATCTTACCTTCTGTAAAGTTTAACTCTAATAAAGCTGCCATAATTCTTGGTAAGGCTATGGCACTTCCGTTTAAAGTATGTAAAAGGCGGTTATGTCCATTGTCTTTATAACGTAATTGCATACGATTTGCTTGGTAGGTATCATAATTGCTAATAGAACTTACTTCTAACCAACGATTTTGTCCTACAGAGAAAACTTCTATATCATAAGTAAATGCTGATGCAAATCCTAAATCTCCACTGCATAGCTTTAATACTCTATAAGGAAGTTCCAATTTCTGTACTAGGCTTTCAACATATCTACGCATAGTTTCTAAAGCTTGATAAGAAAGCTCTGGTAAGCTTATTTCTACAATTTCCACCTTATCAAATTGATGTAAACGATTTAAACCCCTTACATGGCTACCCCAAGAACCAGCCTCTCTTCTAAAACAAGGTGTATAAGCTACATGCCTAATAGGTAGCACATCTTTGCTAAGAATTTGATCTCTATATAAGTTTGTAACAGGCACTTCAGCAGTAGGAATTAAATATAAAGGTTCATTGGCTAATTCATACATTTGTCCTTCTTTATCAGGCAGCTGTCCAGTACCATATGCACTGGCTTTATTAACAAGTATAGGAGGCTGTATTTCTTCATAGCCAGCTTTTCTAGCTTCATCAAGAAAAAAATTAATTAGAGCTCTTTGTAGTCTAGCTCCTTTTCCTTTATATACTGGAAACCCAGCACCTGTTAACTTATTTCCTAATTCAAAATCAATAATATTATAGGTAGTAATCAGTTCCCAATGAGGAATTAATTGTGCAGTATGTTCAGGAATAGATTCAACTTGATAAACTATTTCATTTGAAGTACTATCTTTTCCTATGGGTACATTATCATGTGGTAAATTAGGAAGCTCATCTAATTTCTGTTGTAAAGTTTCTTTATAGGTATTTAATTGTAATTCAAGTTCCTTAACACTTGCTTTTAAAACTTTACTTTGTGATTTGATAGATTCTATTTCTTGCTTTTTACCTTCTTGTAGTAATTGTTCTATTTGTTTGGTGAGTTGATTAACTTGTGATGAAGTTGTGTCAAGTGCTAATTGGGTTTCTTTTCTTTGCTGATTAATAGTTAAAATATTTTCTATTAGATCCGCAGCATTATAAAGATGTCTTTTGTGCAATTTAGCAATAACACTAGTTTTATTTTCTTGTATATAATTAATCTCTAACATACTTAAATTTTTTATTTTTATATAGCCATGCAAAAATATGGATACTTATGGGAATGATAAAACTGATTTTATATTTAATCAACCTCCTATAAGTGTCTAAATTACGTCATCTTGGTGTTAAAATTTTAAAGTTTCTCTTAAAATAGTAGATAATTCTTGACAATGGTCTATTAATAACATATCATTGTAGTGCATTAATAATAATACTGCCTCATAGATATACATGATTGTAGGATTAGTATTTTATATGTTATATATACCATAACTATATACCGTTCGTATTACCTCTTGAAGTTCCAGGTAATCATTTCGATAAAAATAAATCATTACATTTCGGTGAATTTGGACACAATTTAATTTAGGCTTACTAAAATGGTCCTTTTCTTTGAATATTTACATTATAATTTTGATTATGTACAATATAGATGAACTTGATGCTCTGTTGCTTTCAGAATTAAGAGACATTGCAGAGACTTTAAAAATTAAAAATTACAAAAAGCTTGATAAACAGGGGTTAATTTACAAAATCTTAGATCAGCAAGCATTAATACCAGAGTCACAGCTACCAGAAAGAAAGGTAGTAGTAGAAAAACCTGCTACAGAAAAACCTGCTATAGAAAAGCGTTCTAATGTTGTAGCTTCTAACAATAGTACACAGGGTATTAACGAAAAAAATAGTGTGGCTACTAATGTTGAACCTAGTAACTCTCCATCTACTCCTGCTAAGA